>WQWL01000002.1 GCA_009785345.1 Oscillospiraceae bacterium | reverse complement strand
TGCATGGCCATAAACGACTTCTTGATATTTTGGTGCGAGCATGCCCTTCATCGCTAGTTCAATTTCGTTGATACATTCGTAGATAACACGATACATACGCATATCAACATTGTTACGAACTGCGCTATCCCTTGCGGCGTTATCAGGACGCACATTAAATCCTACAATGATAGCACCACTTGTAGAGGCGAGCATTATGTCAGATTCATTAATTGCACCAACACCGGAATGGATAACTCTAACACGAACTTCTTCGTTTGTTATTTTTTCAAGAGAAGCTTTGATAGCTTCAGCACTACCTTGAACATCAGCCTTGACTATGATGTTGAGATCTTTTAACTCACCTTGTTGTATTCTGCTGAATAAATCATCCAAGGATACGCTGACTTTATTAGCAGACATGTCACGTTTTTCTGTTTTACGTTGATCAGCAAGCTCTTTTGCCATACGTTCGTCAGTAACGACGTTAAACATATCACCAGCATCAGGCACTTCTGACATACCTGAGATTTCAACAGGAACAGATGGACCGGCAGTCTCAATACGCTCGCCTGTATCAGTCATCATAACACGAACATTACCTACTGCTGTACCTGCGATGATTGTATCACCATGTTTTAGAGTACCATTTTGTACGAGCACCGTCATAAGAGGACCGCGTCCCTTGTCAAGTCTTGCTTCAATAACAGTACCGCGAGCAAGACGATTTGGATTGGCTTTCAGTTCGCCCATTTCTGATGTTAAAATAATCATTTCTAAGAGATGGTCGATGCCTTCACCAGTCTTTGCAGAAATCGGGCAGACAATTGTTTCACCACCCCATTCTTCCGGAACGAGTTCATGTTCTGTGAGTTGCTGCGTAATTCTATCAGGGTTTGCGCCTGTTGTATCAATTTTATTTATCGCAACAATAATAGGTATTGATGCAGCTCTCGCGTGATTTATGGACTCAATTGTTTGTGGCATGATTCCGTCATCGGCAGCCACAATTAGAATAGCTATATCAGTAACGCTGGCACCACGTGCACGCATGGCTGTAAAGGCTTCGTGTCCGGGAGTATCAAGGAATGTTATCGGGCTTCCATGAATTGAAGTTTGATAAGCGCCAATATGTTGTGTTATTCCGCCTGCTTCGCCGGAAGCGACACTTTCCTTACGGATTCTATCGAGAAGTGATGTTTTGCCGTGATCAACATGACCCATGACGACGACTACAGGTGCACGAGATACGAGTTCTTCATCAGTGTCTTCACTATCATCTATTAGACGCTCTTCAATAGTTACAACTACTTCATGCTCAACTTTGCAGCCAAGCTCGATAGCAACGAGTGCAGCAGTATCATGGTCAATTATATCCGATACAGATGCCATAACACCCATCTTTATAAGTTGGCGGACAACTTCTGCTCCAGCTTTTTTCATACGTGAAGCAAGCTCGCCAACACTGATTTCATTTGGAATCATAACTTTGAGCGGAGCTTTCTTTGCAACTTCAAGTTGTAATTTTTGCATTCTTTCGCGTTCTTCTTGACGTCTCTTTGCGCCATGTGCGATTGACTGTTGTGGTGTGCGCCTTTTTTGTACTATTTTTTCTTTACCACGGCTCATTTTTTCCGCGCGCTCAGGTACAAGATTGTCAAGACGTTCGTCATACTTAGACATGTTAATAGTTGCACCTGATGTATCAATAACACGTTTTTGTGGGGTCTTATGTGGCATGAAGGGTTTGTCAACTTTCTTTTGTGGCTTACGAGCAGCGGTATCAGCTTCAGGAGTTGCACCACTGGCTGCTGGGACTGCAGTTGCTACAGCCCCAGGAGTTGCAGTAGCCGCAGCTTTTTTAGCGGTTTTTTCAGCAGTTGCCTTGACTTCCGGTTCAACGGGTGCAATAGCAAAAACCTCTTCAATACTTTCAATTTGGTTGTTGGCAGTTAGGTATGCAAAAATGATATCCAACTCTTGGACAGTGAGTATATGCATGTGGTTTTTTGGTTTTGTCGCATATTTTTCCAAAATCTCACTTACCTTTTTGGTAGGGATTTTAAAATCCTTTGCGACTTCGTGGACTCTATACTTAAACATTGTGCTCATATGCATCTACCTCCTTTGCATTCTCTGCCAATCTTTTTGTAAAACTTTCTGCTAAGCCTTTGTCAAGAAACGCTATGGTGCCAGGAGAACCGCGTCCCGCAACGTTACCGAGCTCAAACATTGTGTATGGTACAGCGATATATTTTGATCCACCCGACTCAGCTCCGGACTTCGCTCGTCTAACTGAGGAAGCGGAAGCATCGCTTGCCGTAATAATTAATCTGGCTTTTCTGTGTCGAGCAGCTAACGCGACGGCTTCACCGCCGACAGCGAGATATCCCGCTTTTTTTGCCATTCCCAGAATGGATAGACAACGATCCATATATGTTCTCCATTTTCTGTTTCAGGATGAGTTAGGGGTCAATTACTGATTCGCTTAGTGTTTCTGGCGCATTACATTTTAAATAAGTGGCTTTATATGCCAAGGGATTTTGTTGCAATATAAGGCGTGAGGAGGGCGAATACCCATTGGTATTTAACTGACGAACAACGCAGTATTGCGGCAAAAAGACTGGCAGAGAAAGTTAGTTATTTAAAATGTGATGTGCTAGTATACTTTCAGATATCGAAGTTTTAAGCGCTCTTGAAATTGCTCCAGATTTTGCAACTCGCTTAAAGCAATTTGAATCACGGCATAAATATGCACCACGCCCGGGTTTCTTTCCGATAGCATCAACAGACACTTCACCGTCGGGTGATTTGACTATACGAACGAGTTGGCTCTTTTCTTTCATTTCACGGCAACCAAGGCACATACGCATCGGCGTTTTCTTTGACAAAACAATCTCCTATATATCTTACGCCTGACTTTCAGGTTTAATATCAATCTTATATCCAGTAAGTCTTGCAGCGAGACGGACGTTTTGACCTTCTTTACCAATTGCCAAAGACAGTTGACTGTCAGGCACTATGATACGACAGGATTTCCCGTCTTCATTCATTGTTACTTCGACGACTTCAGATGGTGCAAGAGCAGATGCAATATACTCAGTCGGGTCGTCGCTATATCTTACGATATCAATTTTCTCACCACCGAGTTCGTCGACAATTGCATTTACACGTGCGCCCTTTGAACCAACACATGCGCCAATTGGCTCAACATCAGGGTCGTTTGTGTCAACAGCTATCTTGGTACGATTGCCGGCTTCACGAGCGATGCTTTTTATTTCAACAATACCATCATGAATTTCAGGCACTTCAAGTTCAAATAAACGTTTTACAAGTCCGGGATGGGTTCTTGAAATAAGTATTTGTGGACCGCGTGTAGATTTTTTTACTTCTATTACATAAACCTTTATTCTATCTCCATCGTTCAGAGGTTCAGTAGGTATACGCTCTCCATGTGAAAGCATTGCTTCAGTATGTTCGGAGCTTGAACCTATTTGTATAGAAACACCGCCGGTGCGCGGGTCAATCCTTGTAACGACACCTGATAATATTTCATGCTCTTTTGAAGTGAATTCATCATATACGATATTTCTTTCAGCTTCACGAATACCTTGTATAATAACTTGCTTTGCAGCTTGTGCCGCAATACGTCCAAACTTAGTTGTGTCGACAGGTTCGTTAATAAAATCGCCGACTTCGGCGTCTTTTTTAATTTCATGTGCTTGTTCTAGGGTGTATTGCGTGTTGGGGTTTTCAATTTCCTCCACCACTTCTTTTTGGAAAAACATATCAACTGTTTTTTCAACAGGATCCAGGATTACACGTGCACAATCAGCATATTCAGGATAGTCTTTTTTTAAGGCGGCCAAGAGTGCATGCTCAATCTTCTCAAGCATGTATGATTGTGGTATTCCTTTTTCCTTTTCAATATCCGCTATAGCAGAGAAAAAATCGGCGTTCATATTCATTACTCCTTCGTCGTAATCTCATTATAATGACCATAAATATGTTAAATCATCGTTGAATTTTACTTTTTCACATATTCGCAGAAAAAAGAGTGGGGGATCCCACTCATCAGGACTCGCATGTGTACATATATTCAAGGATATGTTCACAGCGTTCGTGACCACGCAATGCGCAACAAACGTGCACAGCAGTATCACAATTGGCATATTATCACGTATTTCTTGCAATTGCAAGACTTTTGTGCGCGATTTTGGGTTTCAATCTGCATTTTATACTAATCATAATATTGAACGTTAATAAGATTAGCAAAAATATCTATGTTTAGCCTGTGATTTGTATTATACCAATGAAATGAAAAACGCTCCACGTATGTCCTTAATGCTATGCCAGGAGGTGATTTCACCCAATTTCTTTACAACTCCAATTCCGTAATATATTTCATGCACGAACCATGATAAGGAATACCTATCGATTCGCGAATTTTTGCAGATACCACAACAAAATTCCAACATATTCCTGCTTGGGATTAGCTGTTTGATATTTATTATGCCATTTGTGGGCAATCAATTTCCAATCCCCTTTATATTTGTCATTTAGCATCTTTTTTAATGCATCCAATGCAGCTTTTCGACTTTGCTTTAACCATATGAAATTTAGATTTAGTGTGTAATTGAGATCATGTTGGATTTCAGAGTCTTCAGAATAAATTTCTCCGCTTATTGGTTTGTACTTGATTTTTGATATTCCATATCCTGATATCGGGTTGATGGTGAGCATTTCATATTGCTTACTAGTATCACAGGTTTTATCTGTATCCGGGATTTTCTCGTTTCCATAACAAACAGCAAGCATGTTCTGATAGCATAATTCTTTATCTCGAAATTCTTTTTTCGCTTTCGGTAGATAGTGTTCAATTTTCATGTCTTCACTTGTCGCTTGAATCCGTTTCATACAGTATGCACAGATACCACCCTGTTCTTTCACAAGGCTTTCCCTTACTTTCTGTTTTGGGTCTCCTTTGAGGTCATCATATGTAGCACCCATTGTTTTGCGATATCGCGATAATTCTGGAGGCTCGCCAGAACGTTTGTTTATTACAATCACGGCTCAGTCCTCCCACTCCTCAAGCTCTAAGGAAATTCGGGCAGCGATTAAATCTGGGTCACCGTCCCCAATCTGATCTTCCAAGCCTGATAATAGAACCCTAGCTTTTTCAAGGTCACTCTCCGATAGTGCATTGTCCAGTTCCTTGAATTTATCTTGCACTTCTTTTGGACGCGTGCTTGTTCCCATAATAATGGATAATACAGAGTTCGCATCTCGTCCATATGTTGGGATTGGGGGTTCGAAGGTTTGTGAATGGTCTAAAATAATTAGGCTTTCTGTTTGGATTGACTGGATTACCGCAGGGGCGTGGGTTGTAACAATAAACTGTACCTTTGGAAAAATTTCCATTAAGTCGTGCAAGATTCGTTGTTGCCATGTCGGGTGTAAATGCAGGTCAACCTCGTCAATCAAAACAATGCCGGGTGTTTCCTCAATTACATTCTCTAGTAGTTGAGGATTCAAAGTAGCCATCCTATATGCGATGTCGGCAATCATATTGAGCGTGTTTTGATATCCATCGCTCAGATCCTTCAAAGGTACTTTGCATCGATCGCCATACTCGTTAGTATACTCAAACTCAAGCATTTTTGTTGCAAGGCGGAAGTGAAACTCAACATTTGTATGATTGGTCATACGTGTATAAAACTTTTCAATTGCACCCCTTACTGCAGACAGTTCGGGAATCGTGCGTCTTTCTTGAAGCTCAATCATAGTCATTTCTTCAAACCATTTCATGAGCAATTGTTCATTCGCCTTTGTATCAAGGCAACCGAAGTAGCCTGAAAATCTGCCTGTACTTTGAATGTGCTTTAAACCGCTTTTCTTTTGATGCCTCTTTGCCCAGAGTCGCCCTGTGCTGTAGTACGAGATAAGCGGAATAACCACCGACATATTACCTCGTCGTATCTTTTTTTGCATATTTGCTGAAATATTAGACAACTGTTTCGCATCAACACTTGTCGTTTTGCCATTTTCTCCCCGTAACGAGCGAGACCAGCGAACCTCTTCCCCTTGCAACTCACCGTCTGCGGTAATCGTTACAGGAAATTGTGGCTGCAAATCTAGTTTACTACCGGCATGATAAGAGACATATCGTACATCATCAGACAGAATCCCCGATGACCATACTCCGTCTATACCAAGCAACATAGAACCAATTGCAATACTTGCTGCGTCTAAAACAGAAGATTTACCCGCGCCATTTATGCCGACAATTACAGACATCCTTTCCTTGAAGGTAATGTCAAGGGTTTCAAAACAACGAAAGTTTTTCAGTTGCATCCAGTTTAATCTCATAATCGCCCTCCATTTTACTGCTTGGAATGTATTTAAGTATAGCCTACCTGAGTAGAAATCGCAATAGTTTAGAAGGTAGCTTTTTGATGAAATTATAGAGAATGAAAACTGTTCTCGTTATCATAATAGCTGTCCCTTATCGTATAAGAATATTTTCTCAAAAAGCACTTGACCTTCAAGTTACTTGAAGGTTTATAATGTAATAAATACATTATATTGAGCGAATGGAGAACATAATTATGCTAGAAATAATCATAGACGAAGAGTTTGAACGTATCTTACCGAAACTTGACGAACAGACATACGCATGGCTTGAAGAAAACATACTGGAATACGGCTGTCGTGAGCCTTTGGTCTTGTGGAACGGCATACTAATTGACGGGCATAACAGATATAGTATTCTGCAAAAACATGATTTGCCGATTAATACTGTTGACATGGAATTCGATTCCAGAGATGACGTTCTCATCTGGATTATATCAACGCAGGTATCGCGACGAAACCTAAATCCTTTGCAGTTGAGCTTTTATCGTGGTTTGCACTACAATACGGACAAGAAAATACAAGGTAGAAACAATCAATTTGTGCAGGAAAATGAAAAACCTCAAAATGAGGTTTTTCAATCCAGCACTGCGGCTCGATTGGCAGAAATATATAACGTATCTCACAGTACAATTTCAAGAGATTCACAAGTCGCAAACGCCATAAGCGCCATAGGTGAAATATCACCTGATGTGAAAATGGATATACTCTCCGGTAAAACTCATATCAGCAGACGACAGTTACAAGAATTATCAACAAGCAAAGATGAAGATATATCTGCTGTCGTTGATAAAATCAAAGACGGAACATTTGAAAGCGGAAAAACCGGAGCAATAGGCTCCGGTGAGATGCGAGAGTGGGAAGTGCAGTTTAGTAAAATGACAAAAGAGTTTCGTCATATGCTAAGAGATTATGCAAAAGACGATGATACCGAATCTGTACGCACAGCTTTAAAGCAGTACATTGGAATGTTGGAAGATTTGTACAAGAGTATATAGTTTGAGTGTGAGACTGTTAATTCAAACAACAGCAAAATTCCAATAATGAATGCATGATAATGTGATGTTTGTATACACATTATTATGCATTCGCTAATTGTGAACAATTGGTTAACAACACTCGAAAAGAACAGCTAATATGCCATAGTTCTAGTGTGCTGAAACAAAATTCTTGACATCTTGCCATATGATGAATATGATATCCTTGTTAACACATAGTGTTGTTAGTATTAGCGCTATTAAGAATCTATAAGTTATGGGAGATATCTAAGATGTCAGAGATGTTTGTTAACAATTCGGGCGTTCAATCGCAAAGCAGCTCTATTTCTAGTTCAACAAATGCTACCGAACAATCGACTGCAAATTACATATCACAATCTAGCTCACATCAAGGAGGACTTGATGGCGCAGCTAGATATAGCATATTGCAATTTAGCGGTTTCACAAGACAAACTACAGATGCAGCGTGTGTAACATTACATAACTTAAGTGTTTTTATAAGAAACGCGGCTCAAGCAGCAGCTTCTGTAGACCAATCACAAAGCAGAAGATTTATCACTGACCAATAAATTCGCCAGTAGAGTGCAGCATGTAAATCAAATTAATGAAAAATCAGAAATTATTAAGTACTACAGAGGAGATAACAGAATGCAAGGGTATTCGGGCGCACCAGCCCAACAATATTTACGTGTATGTGAGGAGGCAATGACAACAGCTAATGCGGTAATGTCGTTATCGTCGACTAATATGCCAGCGATAGCACGTCCGGCTTCACGTCATCTTCCACTTTTAGAGTCAGAAGCTGTATTTAGTCCCGGTGTAACTGCCGGATTCGAAACGAGTGCAAATATAGTTGCAAATTCTGATGCATATACAAGTGCGGCAAATGAACACAGAATGTTTGGTGAGCAAATAACACAAGAACTGAATCAAATATATGATTTAATAGATAACACAGTATCAACCAGCTTACGTTTACCCCAAACAAGTACACAAGTACGTCTCGTAACTCAAATGCTAAGAATGTTGCAACCTCAGGTGAGAGATTTACTAACCCGAGCCGGAGATATAACGGACCGTCAAGGGAGTGCAATGTTGGGTATCGGCGGTGGTGGCGGTGGTTTTGAGATGCAATCTTCTGTTGCAGATTCATACCGTGTAGGCAATGAGGCAACTCTGCAAAATGTAAATGAAGATATGCATGACTACGCAGAGCGCGCACGTAACCACGCAGAACAACTTGACTGGCAAGTAAGTGATTTGCAGTGGCAACTGAATCGTATGCGTAATCAGCCTATACCTCCAAATCAAACGGTAGCCCAGGCACGTAATCGCAATAATACAATGAGCCAACTGACAAGCAACATAAACAGCTTGCAGACTGAAGCACAAACCTACCGAACTGAAGCGACGCGCTTAGATCAAGGAGCAGCTGACCTTGTACAAGATATAATATTTACGCGCCAAAGATTTGAGCACTATGTAAAAGAATGCATAGATTGTGATGCTTACTTTGCAGGCGAGTTCGAACAATTGGCGGGAGAAATGCACCAGCTTGCAATGCAGTTTCAGGCAATAATGGGCAGTTTCTGTCCGAATGCGGGTATTGTAGATTGGGATGGATTGCTTAATGTAAAATCACAGATGCCGCCAGCTGACCAAGAATCCTTATCTGTATTATTCTTTAAAGCCATGCTTGCATTAGCAGGAGTGAATAATTTCTGTGCGTTTGGCTTCGACCCTGTAAATATGAGCACGGGGAACTTTATATACAGTAAAGAAGATATAACAGTGCCTGGACGTTTTCCATTGGAATTTAAACGCTTCTACAATAGTATCGGCGGTACGGAAAGCACACTGGGAGCAAACTGGACACATAATTACAATATATGCTTGGATGATATGGAAACAGCAGTTAACATATCATTTGGTGATGGTCGTGTTGAGACGTACAACTATTCAAAGGAAAGCGGATATGTCTCTCCACTAGAGAGTGATTATCGCTTAATGAAAACTGATGATGGTTGGGAGCTGTTTACGAACGCAAGCGAAAGTTATAATTTTGACAAAGGTGGACTGCTTCAAAGCATAAGTGATTCAAACGGTAATGCAACAAAGTTTGAATACAAAGATAGACTTCTAAGCAAGGTTTCCACACAAAGTGGTAGCCTATCATTTGCATATGACAAGAGCAGTCGCATAACGAAAATATCTGACCATACAGGTCGTGAAGTGAAGCTTGACTACTCAGGAGTACTATTAATCAAAGTAGTTCATCCATCCGGAGCAGAATACAGCTATGGTTATGATTCATATGGTCATCTGTCAACGATAACGAACCCGCTGGGCGTAGAGTCAATCCGCAACAAGTATGATGGCAATGGTAGAATGATAGCTCAGAGCTTTGCCGATGGCGGTGAGTGTTCGCTTAGTTATCAGAATAGGATGACGATAGCCACAGAGCAAAATGGTAATGAGATAAAGTATGAACATGATAACAAATATCGTACGATACGTACTATCTATTCAGATAGCGAAGAGTGTTTTGAGTATAACGAGCAGAGCAAGCGAACTAAGCATGTTGACCGTAATGGGAATGAGACGAACTTTGAGTATGACACATCAGGAAATCCCACAAAGATTATCGATCCATTAGGCAATGAGACCACATTTGAGTACAATGCGTTCAATAGTCCAACTAAAATCATAAGTCCTGTTGGTGGGGTAGTCACGAATGAGTATGACGATAATGGCAACATAACAGCTGCTATTGACCCATTGGGTTATGCTATGAAGCTGGCAAATGATGAGCGTGGATTCATTACAAATCTTACATTGCCTGATGATAGTGTCAATAGCATTAGTTATGACGGCAGAGGTAATATTTCATCAATTACAGATAATGATGGGAATGTTGTAAGTTATGAATATGATTTGCTAAATAGAGTGGTCAAGACTATAGATGCTAAAGGCAATGCAACTATATTTGAACACAACACAAATGGCGATATATCAAAAGTTACTAATGCCGATGGTAAAGAGCAAACATTTGAGTATAGCGCAAGTGGTAAAGCAATAAAAAATATCGACTTCAATGGCGGAATAACTGAATACAAGTATAATAAATTAGGCAAAGTAGAAGAAATAATAAATCCATCAGGCGGAATTACAAAACTTGAATATGACCTAATGTGGAACGTGACAGCTGTGACCGACCCTTGCGGTAATACTGTGAGCTATGTCTATGACCAGAATCAAAGAGTAGTAGAAACCAAAGACGAAGAGGGCAATGTTAAAAGCTATGAACATGACCACAACGGCAATGTGATAATAGTAACATCTCCACTTGGTGCAAAAGTTGAGATGAAATATGATGCACTTGACAGGCAAACTGAAATTGTTGAACCTGATGGCGTTGTAACAAAAATTGAGTATGATGCACTTGGTAACGCAACAAAAGTAATTGACCCACAGAACGGCGAAATATCAAGAACGTATGATGTTGCAGGTCAACTTACATCAGTTGCTGACCAGATTGGCAATACGACAACATACACCTACACAAACTTGGGACAAGTCGAGAGTACAACTAATGCATTAGGTGAAGCTACAAAGTATGATTACTATCTCGGTGGTAAACTAAAATCAATCACACGTCCTGGTGGTGAGGTTGAGAGTTATGAGCATGATGAAAATGGCAACATCGTAAAAATAACTGATGCCTCAGGTAGTGTAACAATATTGGATTACGACTGTCTTGACCGCATAGTAAAAACAATAGATGCACTTGGTCATACCAAGTACTTTGGCTATGATGCTTTGGGTAATATTACGGGCATAACGGATGAGAACGGAAATGAAACGAAATATATTTATTCTGCTACGAGCGAATTAATTGAAGTGATTGATGCCATGGGACATAGCACGAAATATAGCTATGATAACTTAAGCAGAATGACCCGTATGGAGCAATATCGTATTGTTGATGAAACAATTGCGGATATTAAGCAAATAGAACTGCAAGTGACAACCTGGGATCGCAATAAATGCGGTGATGTAGTAAAGAAAAGCACACCACTCGGTGGAGAATCACACTATAAGTACGATTCAATGGGCAATCTCATTTCTCAAATTGATGAAGAGGGATTGGAGACATTATATGAGTATAATCTTGCAAACAAGTTAACGAAAGTTGCTTATGCTGATGGTAAGACAGTTGAATTATCATATAATCCATTAAGACAGCTAACAGAGCTAAAAGACTGGCTTGGTACGACGAAAATAGAGGTTGACCCACTTGGTAGAGCAACTAAAGTAACTGACCATGATGAAAATGTGGTAGAGTATGCATGGGATAAATTAAGTCGCAGAGAAAGTGTTACATATCCGGATAAGAGCACAGTCAATTACGGTTATGACATATCAGGGCGAATAGAAAGTGTTGCATCAAGTTCAGGCACAACAACATATAATTACAATATAGCTGACAGATTGCTTGAACGTATCATGCCGGGCAATATTGTAACACATCAAAAAGCTGACTCGCTGGGCAGACTTGAAAGCTTGACGCATCAAAAGAATGGCGAAGTGCTTGATAGCTTCAAATACAGCTATGATCCTGTAGGTAATATCACACAAATAGAGAAACATCGTAGTGGTATGGACACAGATAATGGTGTGTTCGACTATGTCTATGATAAGCTTGGCAGGCTTACAGAAGCAACTAACAACAATAATAACAAAAAGCAATATCACTATGACAGTCTCGGCAATCGCATAATGAGTCAGCAAAATGGTATTGAGACGAGACATACCTACAATGCACGAAACCAGCTTATTAAAACTACAGAGGGTGAAGTTGTAAAAGACTACGGCTATGATGCTAGAGGTAATTTGACTGGCATTATAGAAAACGGTAAAAACACATCAAGCTTTACATACAATGCAGCAAACCGTATGGTTGAAGCTATAACGAGCAAGGGTAAAGCCGAGTACGAGTACAATGGATTCTTAAAGCGTGTAAGTATGCTTGAGATAATGCAGAGCAACGAAACACCTATACCCGACCCACTCAAGGAAGTCAAGTATACGCTCGATTTGACAAAACCATATAATGACTTACTTGCCACAGGTGAGCAACGCTTTGTGTGGGGTAATGAATTACTTCAATCAGAGGGTGGCAATAACATTAGCTATCTTTCTGACCATCTTGGTTCGCCTATACGTCTTATGGGTGATGAGCAACAAGAAAAGCTTGCATATGATGAGTTTGGAGTGCCAACTGTTGAATCAAGTGGAAATACACAGAATCCATTCGGATTCACAGGGTATCAAACAGACAGCATCAGCGGAATGCAGTATGCTCAGGCGAGATATTATACACCGACTACCGGTAGATTTAGCGCTGAGGATGTACATTGGCATCCGGAGAATATGCTCTTCGGTGATTTAACATTTGAACCTCCGAATGCTGGATTGCTTCCGTACCAAGATGGTATTTTGCAAGGCAAAAATTTATATTCGTACTGTATAAATAGTCCATTAGGACAGGTTGACTTAACCGGAGAAGGTCCAATTACATTTACAATTTTCACCATTGGAGCTCTTATTGTCAAATATGGTCCTGAAATCGCAAATGCTGGGACAAAAGCCAAAGAGGCTTTGATTGGCGCCGGAGCAACAGCTGTAGTTGGGTATGGAATATATAATGCAATGACGGCAGATAGCTTGCCATATCCCGAAAATTCTTTAGGAGATCGTGTACGTACTAGACTTGAAGAGCCTCTCCGAATTGTTGAAGAGAATTTACATGAAGGTTTAAGAAATTCAGCTTTAAATCAGGTGCGGACAGGAGCAGAGAGTAAAGGTCGTGGCAGATATTCGGTATATCTTGTATGGGACAATGCTGGTGGAATGATAACTGCAGAAAGTGTTTGGTATGTTGGAATCACAACAAATTTTGACAGTCGACAAAGAAATCATCGCAACACAAATAATCAAATAAGCAAATTAAAGTTTGGCCCATTACTTGAAAACAATGCGCTTAGATTTGAGATGAATGAAATTATGACTGGGCTAACAAGAGACCAAGCAAGAACATGGGAGCAAGCTCTAATGATGGCGTTTGGCACATATGGAACTGCTAACGTGATTTATTCAATTGCAAGAGGAAACTGGGATGATCCTAGATATGCTGATGAGATTCAGCGAATAACAACGCTTTTCAGCACAATTCCATGTACAGACTAAGCTAAAACAATTTCAAACAAAAGGAGTGTAAAATGGGGACGTGGAGTAGTAGTTTATACGGAAATGACACAACTTGTGATGTAAGAGATACATATACTGAATATCTACTGGAGCAACTAAGTAATGATGAAGCTTTTGAAAAGACGATGATGGACTTTGAGGAATTAATTGGCGATGATGATGAGCCATTATTTTGGTATGCTCTTGCAGAAACGCAATGGAAAGTTGGTCGGTTAACATCGGAGGTAAAAGAAAAAGCGTTCGAGTGGATTGAAAAAGATGGTGGTGTGAGCCTTTGGGAAGATAGCGGTGCGAGTTCTGCGGGATGGAAGAAAACGTTGTCAAAATTGAAAGAAAAGCTAGAATCACCAATGCGCAGAGAGAAAAAGATGGAAGTTGTAAATCAAAATCTGTGGAATATTGGTGATGTATATGCCTATCAATTTAACACGGAGGAGTCAAAGGCAACAGGAAAATACGGGAAATATGTACTTATTCAAAAAATGGGAGAAGGCATAAAGGATGAATATTATAAGTGGAAGACTCCAGAAGAGCTTGCGAAAGAACCAGTGAGGATGAGTATTCATGTATTCAATAAATTGTTTGACGAAATGCCAACAGCTGCAGATATAATGGATGCTCGATTGTTACCTGCCCAGATAAATAATTTGGGAGAAGCAATCTTCATGAGCAGTTTCATGGATTTAGAAAAAAAAGTGCATTATCCTGCAAAGAATCTTTCTTATCTTGGTAATATGCCTGTTCCTGCCAATAACTCTCCGCCATTTTTTTATATTTTTTGGAGAGATATCGAAAAATCACTTAACTACCGCTTTTCTTCTTTTCAAGACAGAGAGTACGAAGAATTTGAAGACGGAGTGTTTAGGTGGAAGCAATTATAATGAAAGTGAAGTGTTGATGTAATAAGCTGAAATCATTTTCCCGTGCGGTGGATTTGTTATGAGTGGCTCAAGTATAAGATTTGGTGACAATGCTATTAGCTATGTTGGCATTTTTGTACAAGAAACAGGTTTATTTCATTGTAATGTCCATCCCCCAAGGTCTGCTGAAAGTGAGGTGGTTCAACGACTTTTTCACAGCAGTATCCGCTTTTAGAGGTGATGTATATGCTTATCAGTTTAACAAGGAAGGTTTGCAAATGCCGCCGGTAATGGTTTAGAAAGGATTGCGGTATGGCTGAATATAATGATAATAGAATTTTACTGGATGGTGCAGAAGCCGATTGGTTTATGGAAAATGCACTATATCCGAATCATGATGTGTTGCGTCGCCGTGATGAGAACTTTGAACGTATTGATGCATTGGGAATTGTCGAAGATAATGGCACATATACCATTGAAATTCCAAATTCTAGCATACAATAAGAGGCTATAACACAACGGCGCGTCATCCCAGATGCGCCGTTATTGGCGTTTTGCAATAGTCCCTTTCTGGATAGAAATGCATTGCCGGGTAATCGGGTGATTGTATTTGCGCAAATACCAGCATGGTCAATCTCACCAGTTGTGATTTGCAAAACTTGTATATTATTCACGAAATATTCAAAGTCAATTGTAAGTGTAGAACTCTGTATGTTATATTGGCATTGCACGGAAACGGAATGTGTGCAAAAAAATATTTGGAGGGCTGCTTTTTATGAGAAGAATGACACGAAATGTGTTGGCGATTGCTCTTGCCATATTGATGGCAATCTCAATTCTGCCGATACAAGCTTTTGCGACACCTGCAGTTGGAACAAATCTGCTTACAAATGGTGATTTCCAAACTTTGTTGGTGGCTCCACCGTCGACATGGACGACAACAGCAGGACATGGATGGAATGTCTACAGAGACAATATTCCTGCATTTAGCTTTGAAATGGTAGAAGACGAAGGACAGAATACTCAAGTGGTAAATATTCCAGCCCTAGGTAGTACTTTCTGGCATATACAACTGCATCAGAGAGCACAACTGACAGTAGGTACAACATATAGGTTGAGTGTTACCGCTCGCAGTAATGAAGCTCGAAACATCACGGTTGAAATCGGTGCTCTAGCTGCTGCCTCAGGGGGCGGGGCACGTATTGTAACCTTAGGTACCGAATACACTACATGGGTGCATGAATTTACGCCAGTTGCAGCTCCAACTCATGCTGATGGTGCAAACTTTATGTTACATCTCGGAATGCCTGCAGCAAACGTACCTGCTACTCCCAATCAAGTGTTCCTTAGAGAAGTCAGTCTGGTTGCGGTCGGCGATGAACCCGGTCCTACAGTAGACAAGTCAGCACTCATTGAGACTATCGGCGCAGCGCAAGCAAGGGTCGAGACGAGCTATACATCGGAGAGTTGGGCTAGTATGCAGTCTGCTCTCGCAGCAGCGATAATTGTCCGTGACGATGAAGAAGCTACGCAAGTACAAGTAGATGGTGCCAGGCAAGCATTGCTCACAGCATTAAACGCTCTAGATCGACTAATAACTATAGGTGATCGTCAGCCTGCTCCGGATTTTGCACGTAATCCGTATTTTAGGCTTGTGTGGGAAGACGATTTCTCCGAACCATATCTTGATGAAACAATATGGCATGTTCAAACCGGTACAGGCGGTCATTATAACTTATCCGGTTGGGGTAATGACGAGCTCCAATACTATCGTAGAGAAAACGTTTCTATAAGAAACAACATGCTTTTGATACAAGCAAGACGCGAAAATCACGGAGGAATGAATTTTACCTCAGCAAGGATTCGCACAGGCGGTACAATGCCTGCATCCGGTGCTGATGCACCTGCGGAAGGATTCACAGGTATTTCAACAATGTTTGGTCGTATAGAAGCCAGTATTGCTCTTCCTGTAGGTCAAGGTATGTGGCCGGCATTCTGGATGCTACCCGAAGACTCTCTGTATGGCGGCTGGCCTATGGGCGGCGAGATCGACATAATGGAAGCCCGGGGACGTCAGCCAAGCATAGTGACCGGAGCACTTCACTGGGGCACAAGTCCGAGCAGTTCATGGAGAGCCGGGAATCATGCCCTTGTTGGTCGAACAATATATGACTTTAATGTATACGCAGTCGAATGGGAACCTTCGCAAATAAGATGGTATGTAAATGATGTCAATTACTTCACCATTAACATGACAGATGCCAATACATGGTGGAGTCGTGAGCCAGGCTTCCCGAACACGTCGGCTGCTGCAAACTTCACCCGTCCGGCACCTTTTGATCAACCTTTCCATATGTTGCTCAATTTAGCAATCGGTGGAAACTTTGATGGAGGTCTTGCACCACCTGCGGATTTCCAATCAGCCGAGATGTGGGTAGATTATGTACGCATTTTTGAATGGGACGGTCCGGAATTCGGTCCTGTTCCCGGAGCAACCGCTGAGGTGCACCCGACTGATAATACGTTAAAATCTACTTTAAGAGATGGAAATATAATATGGAACGGTACATTTGACAGAGGTGTAAACCGTCTTGGATTCTGGAATTTAATCAGAAATAATGATGTTACAGCGACATTTTATGTGGCAGACGATCCTTCCCAGCATCCAAACAGACCACGTAAATTAGAGGTAAGTGGCATTTCGGAAAGCGCAGCTGTGTCAGATATTCAGCTGGTACAAACTCGCATTCCAATGCACAATGAAGTATATAGACTTGAATTTGACGCCATGGTAGCTACTGCGAGAAATATTGTTTTTGAAGTTGCTGATATGAATGGCAATGTGGTTCACACAGCTGCAATTCCATTAACTACGACAATGGAAAGACGTGCTCACGAGTTTACATTGTCCGGCATCGAAAACGGTGCTGAAATGCAGGTGCGCTTTAATTTCGGTGGCAATACTGCTGATGTTACAATGGACAACGTATTTTTGCGTCGTTTGACATTCCTAAGTGTGGATTATACAGGTGTCAATGTATTCCCGCTATGGAATGGTGACTTCTTTGCCGGTATAACCGGATGGAATACAGCTGGCGAGATAAGTTATCCATTTACTGTACAGGATGGTTTCTTTACAGCAACTATTAATACTTTAGGCGCCAGCCCGTGGTACAATCAGCTTGAAAGTCCTGTGATGAGCATTCCGAGAGGACATGAGTTTATTGTCGAATTTGACGCATGGGCTCAAAATCCTCGTGAAATGCAAGTAGTCGTGGAACCTCCACCATGGGGAACTCGTCAGTTGGATGAAATAGTTTCATTGTCAACTGAAAGACAAACTTTCAGAATGCCGGCATTTATGGCAGCAGGAGCCGGAGATGGTAGCCAGGACTTACAATTAAAGTTCTTGATGGGTAATGTACCTCCGACAAGTGTGACCGGCAGGATTTACATCTCGAATATTCGGGTATTTATTCAGCAAGATCAATTCAGGCAAATCCCAACGTTCTACGTTGTACCGATATCAGGTCCGAGAGTACCGGGTGTTGATATGGACTTACGATACAATGCAGCATTCGATCCTATCTTTAATGCTGTTGAAAAAACGGTTCGCATTGGTGTGTTTGGCAATTTTGTGACAGTTCCAACAATAATTGACAATAATAACGGAAATCTCAGAATACCAGGCGAATTCATCACGCGCGGAGGAAATCTGACTATCGAGATAACAGCCGATGGATTTGCCCCGCTTACATTGACACAAACCGTTACAGACAATAATATGTTGCGAAACGGCGTATTCTCTGTTGCAGTCACCGCAGCAGGCAACGGTTGGACAAGAACCACTGATGGTGGCAATGTGGCTCAAGGAACAGGTGTTAACCTTCAGCGCTTCAGAGCTGCAAATCAGGCAGCACTAGGAACAACCCCACACTCTACAATGCTTCGTCAAAGTGTGTATCTTGAGGCTGGTGTTGAGTATGCTTTGAGTTTAGCAGCCAGAGCCGGAACAAATGCAGCAAGACGTGATATCACAGTTCAAGTAGGTGGCAATCCTGTAGCAGGCAACCCGGGCTTAGGCAGATTTGTAATACCGATTGAATCCATAAATGCAGCAGAGCCAACAGCATGGAATACGATAATCACAGTCGAAGAAGATGGTCCGGTCTATTTTTATCTGTTGTTGGGCAGGCATGAAACAGGTCTCCAGCCCACAGGTACAAACGTTGATATGTGGCTCTCTGAAATCAGATTAGCTCCGGCAAGAGCCGAGCCTCCGGATGTACCCGGACGCAGACCATTACCACCAAATGTCGGTCCTTGCTCAGATATGTGGACACTGACATGGTCAGATGAATTTGATGGCGATGATTTAGATGAAACGAGATGGCATGTCCAAACCGGAACAGGCGCACAGTATGGTATAGTTGGTTGGGGCAATGCTGAACTTCAATATTATCGCAGGCAAAATGTTTCTGTTCGCGATGGCAATCTCGTCATAAGAGGACAACGCGAAGATGCACCTATTGCCGGACGTAACTTCACATCTGCAAGAATTCGCACAGGCGGCGAGCGTGCGTCAGGTGTTCATGATCCATTCAATGATGAATTTGAAGGTTTTTCACAAGCATATGGTCGTTTTGAAGCAAGTATAGCACTCCCGGATATTGAGGGCATGTGGCCTGCATTCTGGATGTTGCCACAAAACTCTCTATATGGCGGATGGCCTATGGGCGGTGAAATCGACATCATGGAAGCTATGGGTCGTTTGCCCGGAGAAGCCAGCAGTGCAGTGCATTTTGGTGGACCTTGGCCTGGAGTGCATCAATACAGGATGGCTGTATATCATTTTGAAACCGGTAGCTTCCCGGATCGTAACATAACTGACTTTAACTTGTATGCAGTAGAGTGGGAACCCGGTCAAATGAGATGGTATATCAACGGTGATCTCTATCACACACGCAATTCCGAAGAATGGTTTAGCCGCGGCAACAATACATCGGCTCCATTCTCCTCACCAGCACCATTTGATCAACCATTCCACATTTTGCTCAACATGGCAATGGGTGGCAACTTTGACCCACTCGCCACGATTCCGGCTGATTTTGAATATGCCGAAATGTTGGTAGAGTTCGTGCGCGTTTATGAACTCACAGGTCGTGACCTCATCCAACCCGGTGAGGGCGGAGAGGAAGAGAAGGATGAATATCCTGAAGGTTCAAAAGAGCCTGACGAAACAGGCAACTTCACACGCGGAAACGATTTTGCAAATGTTTCAGGTCCATACAATCAAGCTATCGACGGTGCTCCTGTGCATCAAGATGGCTGGATAGTAACTTATAATGGTGGCGGAGCTGGCGGCAATGTTACAGGTATTTCCGTAGGTGATGATGACTTATTACACATAGCAATCGGAGCCGGCGGCGGTCAGCCTTGGGCGATTCAAATGATGCAGTTTGTACCACTGGCACAAGGGCGTCACTATCAGTTCACATTTGATGCAAGAGCGCAAGCACCGAGAAACATTGCAGCTAATATCGGCGCAGGTGGTGAAGGCGGCAACTGGTCAACATATGCCGGACAAAGCTTCACACTTGCTACTGAAACACGCACTTTCTCATATCAGTTCACAATGCTTGATCCAAGTCATGCAAGAGCGCGTGTTGAGTTTAACATGGGTGGCAACGCAAATGATATTTGGATAGGCAATGTCAGAATCGAAGAGATACCGTATCGAACATTTGAAGAGCCTATTAAAACTCCGATTGGAACAGGGGCTAACATGAACCATGTATGGAACGGCACTTTTGATCAAGGTCCGAACTTTATGGGATTCTGGAATCCGATAGTAGCAGATGCTGCAACGGCAACATTTGAAGTACCGGATTGTGTATCATGGCATCCGCCACACTGGCCTCTTCAACCTTCTGCACCGTTTAGACCGAGGCAACTGCATGTCACGGATATTACAGGTGCTGCTCCGGAAGATGTAATGATGACACAGACGCTAATACCAATGTTCAGAGATACATACCGCATCGAATTCCTCGGCAGTGCAACGTCAGCTCGTGATATTGTGTTCCGTGTGGCAGACATGGAGGGTAATGTATTCTATACAGGCACGATTACTTTGGATACAGAATATATCCTTCGTACCCATGAGTTCACATTGACACAGCCAAATCCGGACAATAGGCATATGCAAATCCAGTTCTTATTTGGTGGCAATGAAGCTGATGTAGTGATGGATAATGTGTTCCTGCGTCGCCTAACAGACGGAGATGGAAACTTGCTGAGAAATGGTCTGTTCTCTGCACAAGTTACAGCGGCGGATAATGGCTGGACGAGAACCGTAGATGGCGGAAATGTAGCACAAGGCACAGGTGGTAATGTCCAACGCTTTAGAGCAACAAATCTTGGAGTATTGGGAACCACACCGCAGGCAACACGACTTAGTCAAAGTGTTGACTTGCAAGCAGGCATCATCTATGAGCTCACATTTGCGGCAAGAGCAGGTTCAAATGCTGCAAGACGCGATGTTACAGTTCAAATTGGTGACATACAGACTTTGCTTGTAAGTGTTGAGTCTATAGCTGCTGCCGACCCGACCACAGTCACATACAGATTCACTGTTCCCGCTGATCAAACTGTGGATATCAGTATATTGTTAGGTTTGCATGAAACAGGGCGTCAACCAACAGGTACTAATATTGATATGTGGTTGTCAGAGATAAGATTGATGGCAGTCGGCGAAGTGGTACCTCCAACAGACTTTTCTGGAACCAACCCGAACCATCTAAGAGCGCTTCTGCAAGATGGGGATGCAACAGTGCAAACTCGCGGTAATCTGGGTATATTTACTCAACACAGTCCGTTTGTAGTGCCTGCGGGCAGAACATTGTATGTAGAAACTACCCTGAATATACAGCGTGATGCCGAACTTATTATAGAAGGTCGTGTAGTGGTACTTCCGGGCGGAAGAATCAATAACCAGGGCAGCCCCAATGGAGGCGGTACAATAATTATTGAAGAGAGTGGTATACTGATAAATGATGGACATGTGGAGAATGTATCAAATTCTACGGTGTATAACTACGGTACAATAATCAACAATGCCAGATTTGAAGTGCGTGCAAGAACTGTATTCATTAACGAAGGAAAAGTTGATGGGGACCGTCCGTTAAATACCAACAGAGATGCCATATTATACAGGCTGCCATAACTAGATTTATTGGACGAGAAAGTAGTGTAAGTGAGCAGGGGCTGTTGCAAAATGATGCAACAGCCCCTCCACTAATTGTAGAGTATACACAGAAATCTTTGCGGTGATTTTTCTAATGTATATTTTTTTAATTGTATTGACGCTCTGATATGGTATAATCAAATGAAGTGAGAGTCGCAGGCAAGCTTGCTTGCCTATGACCGAACGAGTGCCGATTAGAGCGAAGCGTATAATGTCTTTTATTAAACAAAAGGAATGGTCATTACTATGAGCAAAAAGCTACCGCGATTTCTCCAATCGAATGTGCGAATCTATTTTATTATGCTCATTTTATTTGCCATTTCTACTTTTTTTCTTGGTGAGCACGGCAGAATACTGGCAGGTGCTCAAATTTTGGCAGTTATTATTGCAGCTATTTATCTGCACTTCTCCACAAGAAATCGCACGAAAAAACTACTCAGTTACCTGGAATCCATGTCTGAAAGCATGGACCTGACAGTCCGTGACACACCACTACCCGTTCTTATATACAACACAGAGACAGGCGAAGTAGTTTGGTCAAACGAACTATTTGCTTCAATATCTGGTACAGAAGAACCATTTTTTGAACGAAGTGTTACGGATATAGTGCCCGGTTATACATGGGACTGGTTGTTAGATGGCAAAAATGAATCGGATGAGCCTGTTCAGATAAATGACAAACTATATATGGTATACGGAAGCATTGTACTTTCTGAACGTGACTATGTTGCAATGACATACTGGATTGATGTTACAGAACACACAGAAATGTGTAATGAGTACATTGATTCTCGTTTAATTTTTACACTGCTTGTACTTGACAATTATGATGAACTGGTAAATGGTTTAAACGAAACAGAAAAATCATCACTTCGTTCCAGAATAAATGAAATTATTACCGCATGGATTGCAGATAAAGATGGGTATTTATGCAGATATGATAGGGATCGATATTTCTTTTTGTTTGAGGAGAGATTCCTTGAAACCATCATAAATGACAACTTTTCTGTTCTTGAGCAGGTCAGTACTTGCACAGGTTCGGGAGGAATTCAGGCAACACTAAGTATAGGCATCGGAAAAGACGGGGGTTCGCCACAAGAAAACTATCGTTTTGCAAGCTTGGGAATCGAGATGGCGCTTAGTAGAGGCGGGAATCAAGCGGTTGTCAGAAATAGTTATGGGTTCGAGTTTTATGGTGGTCGTCCACAGCGAATCGAGAGGAAAACAAAAGTCAAAGCAAGGGTTATGGCAAGTGCATTTGGTGAATTGCTAAATGATGCGTCAAAGGTCTTTGTTATGGGTCATAAAATTGCAGACCTTGACTCGATAGGCGCGGCCATAGGGGTTTGTTGTATAGCTCGTGCAAAAAGTAAGCAAGTACATGTTGTAGTCGATTTGGAAACTAGTGTCGCGAATAATCTTATCGATATGATGAGGCAATTGCCGGAATATAAGAATGTTTTTATATCTGCACAAGAAGCTATTTTGCAAGCAGATAGCAAAACGTTACTTGTTGTAACAGATACAAGCAGACCGGAAAAAGTTGAATCAGAATCATTGCTTTTATCATGTACGCGTATAGCAGTTATTGACCATCATCGTAGAGCGTCAAACTACATTGAAAATGCAGTTTTAAACTTCCATGAGCCATATGCTTCTTCAGCAGCAGAATTGGTAACAGATATGATGCAGTACTTGGTGGAGCGAAATGATATATTGCGTGAAGAAGCGGAAGCGCTCCTTGCAGGCATTGTTCTTGACACAAAAAGTTTTACAATAAACACAGGCAGCGGAACATTTGATGCAGCAGCATTTCTCAAAAGAGCGGGAGCCGATGCTGCTGAAGTTAAGAGAATGCTGCAAACAGACATAGATATTGCAGTTGCAAAATATGAGCTGTTGCGTGAAGCTAAGATATATAGAGATGCAATAGCTATTGCAGTAAGCGAATCAGGACATTGCAGGATAAGTATAGCTCAAGCTGCCGACGAGTTGCTTGGAATAAAAGGTGTAGATACATCATTTGTTATCGCAGAAGATAACGGTACTGTTTTTGTTTCGGGGCGCAGCATTGGAAATGTAAATGTTCAGGTAATTCTTGAGAAACTAGGTGGCGGCGGCAGTCAGGCAACGGCTGGGTTGCAAGTACAGAATAAAAAAGTTTCTGAAATCGTAGATGAATTGCAACAGGCAATAGATGATTATTTATTAAGCTGAGAATGGAGAGTTAAAGTTTGAATAAATTCAAACTTATTATATGCGTGAGTGACTCTCGCTTGCGCGAAACCATTGCTCGTACGCACATTTTTATGACCACTTATGGGTTGTTTTGTGCCTGAGCAAAATGAAAGGAATGTGAATAAATGAAAGTTATTTTACAACAAGATGTTAAAGGGTCGGGGAAAAAAGGCGAATTGGTTAATGTTTCTGATGGTTATGCGCGCAACTTTTTGTTACCGAGAAAACTCGCTATTCAAGCTACAACTGAAAACTTAACAGTTATGAAGCAACAAGAGAAAGCACGGTTGAGAAAAATGGAAGCTGACAAAGCTAAAGCGAAAGAAATTTCAGATAAACTGGGCGATATTCTTGTGACAATATCAGCAAAGGGTGGCGGTGATGGTGGCAAATTATTTGGTTCAATTACATCAAAAGAAATTTCTGAAGAGCTGCAAAAACAACACGGTGTTGAAATTGAGAAAAATAAGATTGTCCAAGATGAACCGATTAAAACATTCGGCAATTACGAAGTTAAATGCAAACTTGGATTTGAAATTACGGGTATTATAAATGTTTTAGTAATTGAAGGGAAAAAGTAATTTTTGGAGGACTTATTACACAGACAAATTCCGCATAGTATAGAAGCCGAGCAGGCGGTGTTGGGATCGATGCTGATTGATTCGCGCTGTGTTAGCGATATTATCGGCGTGCTTAATGCCGATGACTTCTATTCAACAACAAACAAGAACATTTTTGAGACAATTTTCTCGATGTTCAGCTTTGCAAAGCCTATAGATCCGGTTACTGTTATTGAACGTATGCGCGAAGATGGGGTCTGGACAGACGATACGCCTAGCTATATACGTGACCTAATGCTTATAACTCCGACGGCTGCAAACGCAATTGAATACGCGTGGATTGTCAAAGACAAATCATTATTACGCGGTGTTGCTGATGCAGGCTCGTCTATTACAGAAATGGCAATTTCCGGAGAAGATGGAGCTTTAAATATCCTTGAAGCTGCTGAGAAAAAAGTGTATTCGCTTCGACAAGGCAGAAGCAGAGCTTCTCTTGAAGAAATTTCTAAAATCATGGTCAATGTGTATAAACAAATTAGAGAAGCCTCAAAGGTCGATGCAGGAATACCAGGTTTAACAACAGGTTTTCGAGACCTCGACAGAATTATCATGGGTTTGAATAACTCGGATCTGATACTCATAGCATCAAGACCCGGTATGGGGAAAACAAGTATTGCACTCAATATTGCTCTGCATGTAGCGATGAAATCAGGTAAAGAGGTTGCAATTTTTTCGTTGGAAATGTCCCGGGAGCAATTAGCGATGCGTCTTTTGGCAGGGCAAGCTTATGTTGACGGTAAACGCCTTCATACCGGTAGACTGAATAATGATGAGTGGGGAAGGCTTGCCGGAGCCGGGAAGCAGATTAGTGAATCGAAGTTGTTGATAAATGACGATGCGTCTTTAACAGTTACTGAAATGAATGCGCAATGCCGTCGTTTAACGAATCTCGGTCTTATTGTTATTGACTATATGCAACTAATGTCCGCGGCTTCTTCTGATAGAAGCAGAGGTGAAAACAGAGTGCAGGTTGTGTCGGAAATAAGTAGGACGATGAAGGTAATGGCAAAAGAGCTAAATGTTCCGCTGATTTGCCTTTCGCAGTTAAGCAGGGCTAATGAAAAAAGAGGAGCAGATGAGAGAAGACCGCAATTAAGCGATCTTCGTGAGTCCGGCTCGATTGAGCAGGATGCCGATATTGTAATGGGGCTGTATAGGGATGACTATTATAATAAGGAGACAGAAAGACCCGGTGTAGCTGAGTGTATAATTCTGAAAAATCGTCGAGGTGAGACCGGTACAGTGGAGCTCCGGTGGGATCCGGAGTTCACAAGTTTCTCGTCCTTGGATAGACATCACGATGAATGAATTAATTAAAAGAGTATTTGAATATTCTAGTGAGCATGAGATGCTTCCAAAATCAGGGCTTTTACTGGTGTGTGTATCAGGGGGCGCTGATTCGATGTGCTTACTTGAAATTTTGAGAGAAATTTCTTGTGATGCTGAGTTTTCAACAGCTGTTGCTCACTTTAATCATGAGTTGCGTGGTGAGGAATCGGATCGTGATGAGGTGTTTGTTGAGACGGTGTGCAGAGAATATGAGATACCATGTTATTCAGGCAGAGGGAATGTGTCTGCTTTTGCAAATGCGCATGGTTTAAGCATTGAGGAAGCCGCGCGGGATATGCGTTATGATTTCTTTTATAGTACTGCTGAGACCATAGGTGCGAAAAAAATAGCAACGGCTCATAATAAAAACGATAATGCAGAAACAATGATTATGAATCTTGTCCGGGGAGCGGGGTCAAAGGGGATGTCCGGTATACCAATCGTTAGAGATATGATTGTCCGTCCACTGTTATGTGTTTCAAGAGATGAAGTTATGGCGTTTATTGCAAATAGAGAACTTTCGTATGTTCATGATTCAACGAATAGTTTGGATATCTATGCACGCAACAAGGTTCGTCATAAAATTATACCATTGATAAAAGAACTAAATCCCCGATTTGATGAGGCTGCGAGTATGGCGACAGAGTTGTTTCGTGCTGATGAGAGCTTTATAAGCGGCATTGCGGATGAGTTTGTCCGGAATCATTGTGCGGGTCAAAGAGCAAATGCTGCAAAGCTTGCAAGTTTGTCTTTTTCTGTGTCGTCACGTGTTATACGAAAGCTATGCGGCGGGAACTTATCTTATAAGCATGTTAAAGATGTATTGGCATTATGTACTGATATTCACCCGTCTGCTGAGTTATCGTTGCCGGGAATGGTTGCATACAGGGAGTATGAGCAGATAGTTTTCGATGCAAAATCTAAAAATAATGACTGTGGGCTTACACCTATATTTCCTGCGGATGGCATTTCATATGAAATGCCGGAAGCGGGGATAAAAATGTTGTGTAAAACTGTAATTTTTGATATAAATATATATAAGTCAGAAATTAACACAACGTTAACTACTTTTGTATTTAAAAGTATTGACATCTGTGGTAAAATGACTGTTAGGTCGCGTTTAGAAGGTGATTCTATAAAATTACAAGGACGGCGCGGTACAAAGTCACTAAAAAAACTGTTTATTGAAAAGCGCGTTCCCGTCCGGAAAAGAAGCCTGATTCCGGTTATTAGTGACGATGAAGGAGTACTGGGTATATACAAGATTGGCGTGGGAACACGAGCAATACCGGAGTCCGGGGAACCTGCAATAATGCTTATTTTTGAGGAGATGTCATTTTGAAGAACGATATTAAAGAAATTATTTTTACAGAAGAGATGATTCAAAAACGAGTAAAAGAACTCGGAGAAGAGCTTAATAAAGAATATGCCGGAAAGTCGTTGTTGCTTATTGGTGTATTGAAAGGTTGCTTTATTTTCTTTGCCGATCTGGCAAGACATATCGATGTTGATTGCGAAATCAGATTCCTTACAGCGTCATCTTATGGGTTTTCGTCAGTATCATCAGGTAAGGTCAATATAGAGAAAGACATTGACTTTGACGTTGAAGGAAAAAATGTTTTAATTATTGAAGATATACTCGACAGTGGAATAACATTGACGGCACTACGTGCTTTCGTTGCAAAGCACAAGCCTGCATCATTAAAATTATGCACTTTACTTGATAAACCCGACCGCCGTCAATTACCGATTACGGCCGAGTATACGGGCTTTGTATGTCCAAACGAGTTCGTTGTCGGATATGGTCTGGATTATGGCGAGCGTTACCGCAACTTGCCATTTGTGGGGTCGCTCAAACCGGAGATTTACTCGTAATACACTTCGCATACTACATTTATATGATTAAGAACAAATTATTGCATTAAATAGGGTAGGAGATCAGCCGTTGAATACTAAAAGAAATAGAAGTCCAAGAGAAATAGGTTTATATATATTCCTCGCAATTATAATATTGTCAGCCTTTTTCTTTATGTATGCTCCCGGAGGCGCAGCGTCAACATCAGTAGAATATTCAGAACTGCGTCGCTTATTCATGAATGATGAAGTGATTTCATTTACTATACGCAACAACATTGTTACAGCAGAGTTAAGAAGTGGCTTCGGAGACAACAATCACACTACGGTTACACATGATTTACTTAGCCTAGAGCTGTTCTATGCAGATTTTAGCAGTGAAATAGATCGCTTAATGGTCAGCAATGCGGAGTTTTATTATAATTTTGCGCCGGGGATGAGAATACCGTGGTGGGTGTCATTGTTGCCGTATCTGCTCTTAATCGCTGTGTTCTTCTTCATATGGAATGCAATGATGAATCGTTCGGGTATGGGTGGAGATAAAGGTGCAATGCGTTTTGGTAAAGCCAGAACACGCGTTGCAAGTGATGATAAGAAAAAAATCACATTTGCCGATGTTGCCGGTGCAGAAGAGGAAAAAGAAGAACTCAGCGAAATCGTTGACTTCCTCAAAGGTCCTCAAAAGTATATTACTATAGGTGCTCGCATACCAAAAGGTGTATTACTTGTAGGTCCGCCGGGAACAGGTAAAACATTAATCGCCAAAGCAGTTGCAGGAGAAGCCGGTGTTCAGTTTTTGTCGATATCTGGTTCCGATTTTGTTGAACTTTATGTCGGTGTTGGTGCATCCCGTGTACGCGATTTATTTGATCAAGCAAAGAAAGCAGCACCGTCAATTATATTCATTGATGAGATTGATGCAGTTGGACGCCAGCGTGGGGCCGGAATGGGTGGCGGTCACGATGAGCGTGAGCAAACACTTAACCAACTGCTTGTTGAGATGGATGGTTTTGCAACGAACGAAGGCGTTATTATAATTGCAGCAACAAACCGTGCAGATATTCTTGATAATGCACTACTACGTCCCGGTAGATTTGACCGTCAAGTCTATGTAGGTCTACCGGATATCAAAGGACGTGAAGAGATACTTAAAGTGCACGCACGCGGAAAGATTCTTGGTGAGGATATAAGCCTTGCAGAAATAGCAAAAGGTACAATTGGTTTTACCGGTGCTGATTTAGAGAACCTATTAAACGAAGCAGCTTTATTAGCAGCAAGAGCGGATAAACGTGTTATAACAATGGCTGACGTAGAAGAAGCAACTCTCAAGGTTCTTGCTGGACCTGAGAAGAAAAGTCGTGTATGCACCGAAAAGAGTCGCAAAATAACTGCATACCACGAGGCGGGTCACGCAATTGTTTCATACAACCTTGAGAACGTTGACCCTGTACATTTGGTTACAATTGTTCCCCGCGGACAGGCTGGAGGAATGACTGTATATCGCCCACAAGAAGATAAGGATTACACATCTAGAAGCGAAATGTTTGAGCGCATTGTTTCAGCTCTCGGCGGTCGGATTGCAGAGAAAATATTTTTGGATGATATATCCACAGGAGCAGCATCAGATATCCAACATGCAAGTGCCTTGGCTCGCGCTATGGTTACGAAATATGGTATGAGTGATGCGATAGGTCCAATTTCATTTGATAGTAGTAGCCAATCTGTATTTATAGGTCGTGATTTCTCCCAAACAAAGAGCTATTCGGAGAAAACCGCTGCCGCAATTGATGATGAAGTAAAAGCAATTTTTGATTCCGCAAACGAGATTTGCGAAGAGATAATTACTGAAAATCGTGAGCTTATGGTCGCGCTTGCGGAGTATCTGCTTGAGCATGAAACATTGGATGGCGAGGAATTTAAGACTTTTTGTGAAAACAATGGGAAAATGCCAGAGAAAAAAGTAACTGAATATATTTCGGACACCCCTCCATCAAAAAGCGACTTTCCGGAGATTCCCGATTTGAGTAGTTTCTTTGGTGATGACAAATAATACAATGAAAAAGTTAATTTATTTCACACTTGTAATATCAATGCTTTTGGTGTTGGTTGGTTGTAGCGAAGATGGTGCAATTAGTTCACCTGAGGAAATTCAGGGTATGACAATTGGAGCACTTGCTGGTACTCCGTCTTTGCGCCTTGCTAGAGAAAACGGCACAGCGAGAGCATTTTATTCAGAGTCAGAGATGATGAGAGCACTGCGGGCTGAAGTAATCGATGCTGTCATCATGGAGCAAGCGACTGCTATGGAGCTTGTTGAAAACACATCAGGGGTTCGTATATTAAATGAACCTTTGGTTGAGTATGATTTACGTATAGCCATTGCAATGGAAAATGTTGGTTTACTGAATGCTGTAAATAACGCACTTGCCGAGCTTGAGGAAAACGGTACACTTGAGGGTCTTGCGTATCAGTATTTTGCAAGAGGAGACTTCGCCTACGAGCCTCCAGAGAACATTGAGATGCGTCCGGGATACTTAACGGTTGCGTTTCCGCCGGACTCTCCGCCATTTTCTTTCAGAAATGCTGATGATATGTTTGTCGGAATGGATGTTGAAGTTGCAGTTGCGATAGGTCATGTTCTCGGCATTGAACTCACTGTTTTGGAGCAAGATCCACGTGAATTGGTTACTGCGGTTTGGCACGGAAGAGCCGATCTTGCATTAGGATGGCATCCTTATGAGGGAGAGGGATTTGTAAATATGTCAAATCCCTATGCAAGTGCCGTACATGTGGTTATAGTACGGCGTTAGGGGTTAGGAAACATTATCTATGAAGCAAAAAACGGTCTTTTTTTGTACAGATTGTGGCAATGAAACTCCTAAGTGGTCAGGACAGTGTGCCACCTGTGGATCGTGGAATACACTTGTGGAGCAGCCATCGTATACAAAGCCCAAAGGTGGAAAATCCGGAGGTAAATACGTGGGGGGCGGAACTTCAAGTAGTGGAAGTTCCGGACTTTCAAGAAGTACACCTCGGGAGCTGAAAGACCTTGACATATCCAAGGAAATCCGTTTTACAACTGGTTTTAGTGAGTTGGACAGGGTACTAGGTGGTGGAGCTGTTGTAGGCTCACTTTGTTTAGTTGGCGGCGCACCCGGAATTGGTAAATCTACGCTACTTTTACAAATATGTGGACTTATGAATAAAAACACAAAGGTGCTCTATGTTTCCGGTGAGGAATCAGAGCGCCAAATTAAGATGCGTGCACAACGACTTGGTGTTGATGGTGGCAGCGTGTTTATTCTTGCAGAGACGGAAATATCTGAGATACTCGCAAGTGCAGAAGAGTTGCAGCCGGATGTTTTAATTATTGACTCTATTCAAACACTATATAATCCGGAATTGACAACATCGCCCGGTAGTGTCGGACAAGTCAAAGACTGTACAATGTCGCTGTTAAGATTTTCAAAAGATGTTGGCGTAACAGTATTTCTTGTCGGTCACGTGAATAAAGAAGGAGCGATTGCAGGACCAAAGGTGCTGGAGCATATGGTTGATTGCGTATTATATTTTGAGGGTGAGCGCTCACTCAATTACAGAATATTACGTGCAGCGAAAAACCGCTTTGGCTCGACAAACGAGATAGGCGTTTTTGAGATGTTAGATACAGGACTTAGTGAAGTGATGAATCCGTCTGAAATGCTGCTTTCCGGGAGACCGGCAATGACACCCGGCACCTGTGTGACCTGTGTAATTGAAGGAACAAGACCACTGCTTGCAGAAATTCAAGCGCTTGTTACACCAAGCAGCGCAAGCATGCCGCGTAGAAACTCGAACGGAATTGAGTACAATCGCGCAATGATGTTACTTGCAGTACTGCAACAACGTGGAGGATTACGGGTGGGCGGATGCGATGCATATATCAATGTAATAGGTGGTCTTAGCATAGATGATCCGGGTGCGGATTTGGCGACAATTCTTGCACTTGCGTCCGCATATAAGGATAAACCTCTACGAAGCGATATAGCCGTGTTTGGTGAAGTTGGATTAACGGGAGAACTAAGACAGGTATCACAAGTAAATCAGCGACTAACAGAAATAGCAAGGATGGGATTCACAGCCTGTATTATGCCATATAGTTCGAGGAACAAGTTACAAGCGCCTGATGGTATTGAACTCATATATGTGAAAAATATCGGAGAAGCAATCAAAGCAGCAGTTGTAGCGGATATAAAAAATTAAAGTTAAAATGTGTTATTCATTCACATTCACACCGTCATCCCGGGCTTGACCCGGGATATATTGTTATGGATTGCTATTCACAAGATTGCGGCTCGGAGGCCGCAAGGACAGATTGGTTAACTGTGAAATTTCTACATAGGCACAATAGATTTCCACATGCATTTATCGTTATACGAATTATGAGAATTATTACTGGCATAGCGAGCTTTTTTATGATATTATATTGGGGCAGTCTATTAGGTCTAAAAACTTACATACTTACGTTGTCTTGTTTCGCTTATCTGCGTTAAAAACCCTTGAAAGGCCAGTGGCATTCCTGCGGTATTTTGCCTTGATAATCAAAAAATCCAACGCAATTATGCAAGCCTTCAGACCTAACAAACTACCCTGGGGCGAACCGCAAACCTAAATCTGGAGGCGTCAACTTGAAAGCCAAAACCATTAAAAGAAAAATCATTGTATTAATATTGGCACTGTTGATAATTGTGCTTGTTTCGGGATGCTTTCGTATAACTGCCGATGAATTATATGCACTACCACAAATATCAGAAGAATATTTAAGACTTGAAGCTCATATTAATTTATTGCGCAGTCAAGGTGCTGAATTTGCTCCTCCTGTGAGGGGTCCGAATAGACAAGCAGTTCAGCTCGTTGACTTGAACGGCAATGGTCAAAATGAGGTTGTTGTGTTCTTTTCGATTCCGGACGAAGAAAGTGCACTACAGATTTATATCTTTAAACTTGTAGATGGTGATTATGAAATTGCAGAGATAATTGAGGGTTTTGGTACGGAAATAGATAGTGTCAGATATGTTGACATGAATGGCGATGGCACTAAGGAATTAATTATTGGTTGGCAAATGGGTCCTGCATTAAGGTTTATGTCTATATATTCCCTTACGGACTTTCATAGCCAAACCATAGTTAGTGGGATAGAATACTCAGAGATTGCAACATACGATATCACCGGAGATGGAAACAATGATGTAGTTGTATTCAGAATGCAGACACATGATGCAGAGCCAGTTGCGGTAATATATTCGTTGATGCAGGACGGTGAGCCAATCTATCAGGAAGCTCCACTTTCAACCGGAGTTGAGTCAATTTCGCGAATTTTGACGGGTAATTTAATCGATGGTTCTCCTGCTATATTTGTTGATAGCGAGGGTACATTCGAGAACGGTAGCCTTGTAACCGATGTTTTCGCAATGCATGACAATGAGTTTACGAATGTATCTATGGATGTGGCGGGTGGAATAAGAATAAGCGATAGTACTGTCAGACATAGAATGTCAAGCGCTGATGTTAATAATGATGGTATAATCAAAGTGCCATATTTGCGGCGTTTAATTGCACAATCTGAAACAGTATATTACGCAATAGACTGGTATGCGTTTCACAGCACAGGTGACAGCACCCTTGCGTTAACTACATACCATAATACTTTCGATGAGTGGTTTTTAATACTTCCATTTGATTGGCGTGAAAAAGTTTCCGTTCGCAGAGATGATACAGTACCGGGCGAACGAACTATTGTATTCTCGTATTTTTCAAATCCTGCCGGACCGTATGAAGATTTTCTGAAGATATTTAGAATCTCTGGTGAAAATGCGGAAGAAAGAGCGAATATTGATAATAGGGAGCTATTAATGATTGAAGGAGCTTCTACCTTTGCATTTGAATTACTTGCACCGCCCAATAGTTTTGGGTTGACATTTAATGAGACTATGGTTAGAGATAATTTTAGACTGATATATTCCGAATGGCTTGCCGGTAGAACAACATAAAAACCAACTTGATGGAGTACAAAAGAACACTGAAAGGAATGGTCATTGATATAATGAAAAAAATTCTTGTGCTTGAAGATGAAACCAGTATACGCAGTTTTATTGAAATAAATCTCACTCGAGCAGGGTATGAGGTTATCGAGGCAGGAACAGGCGCAGAAGCGTTTGAACAACTTCGTCTACACCCTGATATACAAGTAGCAATACTTGATATTATGCTTCCTGATACAGATGGGTTTGAAGTTTGTCGAAAAATAAGGACTGCAGATCAGCATATGGGGATAGTTATGTTGTCGGCAAAAACGCAAGAAATGGATAAGGTTACAGGTCTTATGACCGGTGCCGATGATTATATTACAAAGCCATTTTCGCCAGCAGAGTTAACAGCGCGAATCGATGCTATCTTCAGACGAACCGGATCGTCCGGTCAAGCTGAACCCGGAGAAATAGTTCAAGGACCATTCAGACTTAACACATTGAATAGGACACTAGAAAAGGATGGTGTCAACATTAAACTTACACAAGTTGAATACTCAATCATGAAAATGTTCATGGACAATCCGCGAAAAGCACTTTCACGAGAGGATATACTCAATACTGTTTGGGGGCGCAATTACTTCGGAGAGTTAAAAATAGCTGATGTTAATATAAGGCGTCTTCGTATTAAGATAGAAGATGATCCGACAAACCCTGTGTATATTATTACCGTATGGGGGTTTGGTTACAAATGGGGTTTATAGTATGTTAGGAATTGGTCATAAGAATTAAATGAAAATTTGGCATGTAATAAAAAACATATTAAAAAAATTAATAAGATTCTATGAGAAATTCATGGGTGGGCTACGAAGACGGTGGATAAGAGGCACTGTGTTTATTGCATTTATTGGTGTTATCACAGTCGTAGCTATGTTTTCTATTATCATTTACAGCCATTACTACACGACAGTTCGAACCGGGCTTGAGACGAAAGCGAGAACGGCAACTGATTTCTTCGCAAACTATGTAGTTAGATCATTTGATGACTATTTTGATAGTGCATTAAGATATGCCGAGACTTTTAGTGAAGCAGGCAGCATTGAGATGCAGTTTTTAGACAGCTATGGAAGCATATTGATTTCTTCATCAGCTATGGCTTCAGGCACCTCTCCGGATTCTCCGGACATTGAATCTGCGATTGAAACAAGACAAATATCAACATGGGTTGGCAGGCATCCATCGACTGGAGAACGCATTATGGCAGCATCTGCACCAATGGTATTTGCCGATGGTGAGGTTATTGGCGTCATGCGTTATGTCACGAGTTTGCGCTTGGTAGATAGGCAAGTGCTTCTAAATGTACTAGTGGTTGTTGCTGTTGGGTTAGTTGTTATTTCAATGGTATTCATACTTAATGTTGTATTTATTCGCTTTGTAATTACCCCTGTTAGTGAAATAACGAAGATGTCGCAACGAATAGCCGATGGAAGTTATGGAATTCAAATAAACAATACATATCGTGACGAGATAGGAGACATGGTAGGGTCGATTAATGAAATGTCTCTGAAAATTGCACAAACAGAAAAAATTCAATCTGAATTCATATCTTCGATATCACATGAGCTTCGTACACCATTGACAGCAATAACAGGTTGGGGCGAAACACTTACATACAACGAAGATCTTGACAACGACTCAAAGCTTGGTGTATCAATTATGCTTAAAGAAGCGAGAAGATTAACTAAAATGGTTGAAGAGCTGCTTGAGTTTACAATGATTGAAGATGGGCGCTTTACCCTTAATATCGAAGAAATTGATATTGTTGCTGAACTAGAAGATGCCATATATACATTTCGCGAATTGTTGCATCAAGAAGATTTAGAGTTCGATTATCATCTTGATCTGGAAGATCAAATTCTAATCCCGGGGGATGCAAACAGATTGAAACAAGTATTCCTTAATCTCTTCGATAATGCGCTAAAGTATGGTCGTGATGGAAAGCGTATTGAAGTGTATGTTGGTGAAATTAGTGACGATATTGTAATAACAATTCGTGATTTTGGTCCAGGTGTTGCAGAAGATGAATTGGATAACTTAAAAATGAAGTTCTATAAGGGCAGCAATTCAAAAGAGCGCGGTAGTGGTATTGGTCTTGCTGTGTGTGAGGAAATAATAAAATACCATGGTGGAAGCCTTGAACTTTTAAATGCTAAAGGTGGCGGATTCTTAGTAACAATAGCGCTCCCGATCACTGCGGAAGCCGCGGAAAGTTCCAGTTTCGGGACTTTGTAATAATTATAGATAAGTGAGTATGAATAATGACAGAGCAAAATAATGGTAAAGAATTTAAAACGTCAATTGGCGGTCAAGCGCTGATTGAGGGTATAATGATGCGAGGACCAAAGAAAACAGCGATTGTGGTAAGGACAGAAGATGGACTTGTAGAAAAAGTTGACGATACTGTTCAACCCAAAGATAAACATCCAATTTTGGGATTTATTTTTATTAGAGGGGCTGTTAATTTTATAAGTACGATGAAATTGGGAATGCGCGCGATTATGTTTTCGGCAGAGCAAATGCCTGAGGAAGAGCAAGAAGATCCGTCCAAGTTTGACAAATGGATTGAGGAGAAACTTGGTAACGAGAAAGCTGAGAAGATAATAATTGGTATTGCGGTAGTGTTAGGCATAGCGATGTTTGTTGGTTTATTTATGCTACTACCAACATTGCTGGCAGGGTTTGTGGCGCAGTGGATTGATAATGCAATACTTAGAAATTTAGTCGAGGGTGTGCTTCGGATAACAATATTCCTTACATACCTTTGGGTAACATCTCGAATTAAGTCAATCGGGAGAGTATGGGCGTATCATGGCGCTGAACACAAGGCGATATATTGCTATGAAAAGAATTTACCGTTGACTGTAGAGAATATAAGAATGCAATCGCCCTTGCATGCACGATGCGGAACAAGCTTTTTATTTATTGTAGTGACTGTTAGTATACTGGTGTTCTCCTTTACAACATGGGATAATGTCTTTATTAGAATGGCATTAAGGATTGCTTTGCTTCCGGTTGTTGTAGCTATAAGTTACGAAATCATAAGACTTGCAGGAAGATATGATAATATACTAACGCGAATAATATCAGCGCCGGGAAAAGGGTTGCAAAGACTTACAACTAGTGAGCCTGATGATGAGATGATTGAAGTAGCTCAAAGAGCTCTTGAACTGGTTATTCCTGAAAATGAAGACGAAGCAATTTGGTAAAAGCCGGTTAACAAAAACAATTTAAGAAAGAATTAATATAGTATGGAAACATATAACGACATATATTTAAGAGTAAGAAAAGAGTTGAAACTATCGGGGGTTGAGGCGAGTGAACTTGAAGCGCGCCTAATAATCTGTCATTGTGCAGAGCGAAGCCGAGAAGAACTGCTTGCACTAAATAAACTATATGCAACAGACATAAAAATAAGAAAAAAAATTGATGAGTGCCTTGAGAGAAGATTACAAGGTGAGCCAATAGCATATATTTTAGGTGAGTGGGAGTTCTATGGCATTCCTATATTTGTAAATGAACATGTACTTATACCGAGAATTGATACAGAAGTACTTGCACGTGAGTCGATAAACTTGCTTAAGGGACAAGTTCATCAAATGAGAGTGTTAGATTTATGTGCAGGAAGTGGCTGCATAGGACTTGCAATTGCTGCGAATATAACTGATTGTAAAATCGTAATGATTGATTCGTCGCAAGAGGCGCTTGCTATGTGTAGGCAAAACATGCTTAAGAGTAATCTGAGCCGCAACATTACTGTAATTGAGTCAGACGTTCTGGAAAAGCCGCCTGCAATTATTGGGGAGTTTGATTTAATTGTGAGCAACCCGCCATATATTCCAACGGCCGACATTGACTCACTAGATTACTCAGTTAAAGATTACGAGCCATTAATGGCATTCGATGGTGGTGAAGATGGTTTAGATTATTATCGAGCAATAGTAACTAATTGGAGCAAGCTTTTGAAAGATGGTGGGCACTTAGCGTTTGAGTGCGGAGAAGGACAAGCAGCCGCAGTACGCTATATCATGAAGCAGCATGGTTTTATTGATATAAATACATATAAAGACACACTCGATATAGAACGAGTGGTCACAGGAATGCTGATTACTTAGCAGGCAATTATGTAGGGACGATCGTCCTCGATCGCCCGCAATATAAGCAACAAACAAACAACGGGCGACCGAGGACGGTCGTCCCTACAAGAAAATGTTATTCTAAAATGGAGGAAAACACATGGCTGATAAGAAAAAATATGTTGCTGCCTCTCGAGCAGCAGATAAGAAAAAAGCACTTGAAACTGCATTAGCAGATATTGAAAAGAAGCATGGCAAAGGCACAGTAATGAGAATGGGTGACAAGCAAGCTGTCCATGTTGAATCAATTCCAACTGGTTCTATCGCATTGGATAATGCACTAGGAATTGGGGGAGTACCTCGTGGTAGGATTATAGAGGTTTACGGTCCGGAGTCATCTGGTAAGACAACACTCGCTCTTCACATAATTGCTGAAGCACAAAAAGCTGGTGGTGAGGCTGCTTTTATTGACGTAGAACATGCTCTTGAGCCAGCATATGCACGTGCTCTTGGTGTAGACATAGATAATTTGCTCATATCACAGCCGGACATGGGCGATGAAGCTCTGGCTGTTTGTGAGATGTTGGTTCGTTCCGGTGCAGTTGATGTCGTTGTTGTTGACTCAGTTGCAGCATTGGTTCCAAGGGCTGAAGTAGAGGGTGATATTGGTGACACTACAGTCGGTTTGGTTGCAAGGCTTATGTCTCAAGCATTGCGTAAACTTGCAGGTTCAATTTCAAGAACGAATTGTGTTGTTATATTTATTAACCAGCTTAGAGAAAAAATCGGTGGATACGGTAATCCCGAAACAACGCCGGGTGGTCGCGCGCTCAAGTATTTTTCAAGTGTTCGTATTGAAGTGAGAAAAGGCGAATTCATTAAAGCCGGAGCAGAGAATATTGGTGCTCGTACACGCACAAAGGTTGTTAAAAACAAAGTAGCTCCTCCATTTAGAGAAGCTGAATTTGATATTATGTTCGGTGAAGGCATTTCAAAGTATGGTGAGTTACTTGATTTAGGTGTTCAACTCGACCTTATTGAAAAAGGTGGATCGTGGTTTACGGTTAATGAGCAGCGTTTCCAAGGAAAAGAAAATGTTAAAGAATATCTTAAAGCAAATCCCGAAGTTTCAGATGAAATTGAAGCTGCAATTCGCCGTGACTCGCAAAAGTTGATGTCTGTTCACGAGAAGAAAGCTGCAGTAGCTGCAGGTCGAGCAATTGATATTGATGCAGAGGATTTTGATGGATAATCTCATGGATGACCTTATAAATGCTAATAGTCTTGCTGAAACTAAGAAACGTGCTTTGCGTATTTTGGGCAACCTTAGCTTCTCTGAAAAAGGGATGGCTCAACGTTTGATGCAAAAAGGCGAATCGGCTGAAAATGCTGAGGAGACGGCGCGATGGCTTGTTGAGCTTGGATATATAAATGATTCTGACTATGCTTCTAGCATAGTCAGACACTACTCTCTAAAGGGATATGGTGAAAAGCGGGTTCGCGACGAACTGCATAAACGTGGGATTCCGCGCGATATGTGGGAAGAGAAGCTTGCAGAGCTAGATGGTGAAGAGCTTGGTGATGCTGCGATTGAGTTTTTACGCAAAAAATTACGTGGGAGTGTAGACGACAATGATTTGCGGCGTGCCACAGATGCTCTTGTGCGACGTGGTTTCAGCTACAGCGATGCCAGATCAGCAATAAATGCGTATCTTGAGGAAAATGGTGAATAGATTTTGAGTAAAACAATTGGCGTTATTTCTCTTGGGTGTTCTAAAAATCGTGTTAATACTGAACAGATGATGTTCTTGCTTAGTCAAGCCGGGTATGTTGTGTCCGGTGATACTGATGTTGCGGATATTGTTCTGCTGAATACTTGTGGTTTTATTGATGATGCCAAGTCTGAGGCTGTTGAGATGATTTTGGAGCTTATTGCGGCCAAGGACGAGGGGAGAATTGGCAAGATTATTGTTGCTGGTTGTTTGCCTCAGAGAGAGAGAGAGGTTATTTTGTCGGAGCTTCCGGAGATTGATGCTGTTGTTGGTACCGGTAGTTTTGATGATATTGTGAATGTCGTTAGAGCGGTTGAGAATAATGAATTTGTCAATGTTTCAGATAGATTGTTTTTTGATAATATAGATGCTCCTGTTAGTGAAACACCTCGAATTATTTCAACTTCTGCTTCTTGGGCTTATCTTAAAATTGCTGAGGGTTGTGATAACCGTTGTGCATTTTGTAGCATTCCTGATATTCGCGGTAAATTCCGTAGTCGTCCGATGGAAAATATAATTTCTGAAGCAAGGAGATTTGCTAATGCAGGGATTCAAGAGCTTATAATTGTTGCACAAGATGTTACGAGATATGGTTTTGATATATATGGTAAGAATACGCTTTCTGCACTTTTGCATGACCTAAATAGCATTGAAAATCTTAAGTGGATTCGTCTTCATTATTTGTATCCGGACAAGTTTGATGATGAACTTATTGACGTTATCGCAAAAAGTGGTAAAATACTAAAGTATCTTGATATACCCATTCAGCATATTAATGATGAAATTTTGCGAAAAATGAATCGTCGTGGTAGTAGTAATGATATAAAAAATCTCTTTACACAAATACGAGAGCGAATACCCGGCGTTGTACTCAGGACAAGCTTAATTACCGGACTTCCCGGTGAAGGTGAGAGCGAGTTTGAAGAGTTACGAGATTTTCTTCATGAGGCAAGGATTGAGCGTGTTGGGGTGTTTGCATATTCTCCAGAGGAAGGTACGCCAGCAGCAAAAATGGAGAGACCCTCTAAAAATATCGCTGAAGAGCGAGCGGCTCTGCTTTTAGATTTGCAATCTGAAATAATGCATGAATGGAACAAAAGTAGAGTTGATTCAATAATGACAGTTCTAATCGAAGGTGTAGAGAGCGATGATGCTCGTGAGATACGTTATCTAGCACGTAGTTATGCTGAATCTCCGGAAGTTGATGGATATATTACTGTCAAAGCAAGCAAGCCACTCATAAATACATTTCTCGATATACGAATAATCGGAATTGAGAATGGAAGGTTGATAGGTGAACCTGTATGAATTTAGCCAATAAGCTTACCATGTTACGAGTCCTTATGATTCCGGTTTTTGTTGTCATTCTTTATCTTGAATTCACGTATAGTATATATGTAGCCATGACGGTTTTTATTCTTGCTACTCTTACGGATTTGGCAGATGGGTATGTAGCACGGAAGAAGAATTTAATAACGGATTTTGGCAAATTTATGGATCCGTTAGCCGATAAGGTTCTGACATTCGCAGCCTTACTCTGGTTCATTGAAGTAGGGCTTATCCCGGCGTGGCTGGTCTTAATTGTTGTTTTAAGAGAGTTTATGGTAACAGGAATGCGGCTTGTTGCATCATCTAAAGGACGTGTCGTTGCTGCAGGTGTTTCCGGTAAAATAAAAACACTAGTAGGAAATTTGTGTATAATAGCAATGTTCCTTCCACTTTTAGATTGGATGCTTATTGTCTGTTGGGTACTGATTGGTGTAACAACGGTGGTTTCCGGTGTGGAATATTTTGTAAAAAATAAAGACATAATGAAAATGGATATGTAATACTAAAATGAAATTTAAAAAATTACCACGGTCTTTTATTGTGTTGGTGGTTGTCGGGTTATTAGTTATAGCATTTGCATTTGTAATGGAGGCACGAACTAATAGAGAAGGCGGTTCAGTAAATCTTGGACTGCGACCAGTTTCAACACAGTCAGAAGTACAAGCTATAATCGATGGTTTAGATTGGATTGAGCAAGATTTAATACCAATAAACAGATTTTCGCGTCCGGGCATTAGTCTTGATGAAGTTAACGGAATAGTTATACACAATATCGGAAATCCGGGCACTACTGCACAAGCAAATAGAAACTTTTTTGCAAATCTGGCCATTACAGAGGAAAGATTTGCCAGCAGCAACTTTATTATTTGTTTAGACGGCTCAATTTTACAATGTGTTCCTGTCGACGAAATAGCATATGCCTCTAATCAGAGAAATTATGATACGATTTCTATCGAAGTATGTCACCCCGATGACACAGGAAGATTTACAGACGAATCCTACGCTGCAGTGATTAAGTTAACAGCATGGCTTTGCATAATGTTTGATTTGACATCGGAAGATGTTATAAGACATGCTGATATTATTGCAACAGATTGCCCGAGATATTTTACAACGAATGAAGGCGCCTGGGATCAGTTCAGAGTAGATGTAGATAACATGATTGCAGAAATGCTAAGTTAAATTAACACTAAACATTCAAGAAATGGAAACATTATTATGAGCAAGAGAATTGCCGATTTAATGCTATTTTTGTCAAAATTATTTCTCGTTGTTATTGTTTTGGCTATATTCTTTATAGGTCTATGGATGTTTTATAGTGAGACATTGTTTTTTTTCTGGGGGAATCGCTTATTTGTTCTTCTGTTACTATATGCATCAGTTTTGTACTTGATGAGCAGGATTTATAATGGATTTAGTTTCGGAAGTGTAACCTTGCAGGAGATAATATTGTCATGGATATTATGCCTTGTTGTTGCGAACGTTTTTCAATATTTAATCTTATGTTTGCTGGAACTTGCTCTACTCCCCGTGGGAGGAATTCTTATCATACTTCTAGCTCAAATAATATGTGCAATACCAATGTCAATAGGAATCAACAAACTATATTATCGTCAAAATCCTGCACAAAATGTTGTATTAGTGTTTGGCAATAGAGAAAAGCTGCATGAGTATCAAACAATTATTTCGATGCAAAGAATGAAATTTAGAATAAGTCGCGCAATTTCAGGAAGTGAACCTATAGGAACAATACTGGATGTTCTTGATGAAGCGGAGTCTGTCTTCTTTCTTGATGTAGATGAAAAGACTCAAAATGGGCTGTTAGAATATTGCTACTTACATAATAAGCGAACATATGTGTTGCCAACGTTTTCGAATATACTGGTCAATACTGCAAGAACAATGTGGCTGACGAATACTCCGGTATTTGCACTAAAAAGACCAGAGCCTGATTTGGGTGTCCAATTTGTAAAAAGAGCTATAGATATTACAATAGCATCAATTGGTATAATTCTTTCCTCGTTGCTTATGCTGGTGGTATGGATTGCTGTCCGGCTTTATGATAAGCATCCGGCAATATATAAACAGACTAGAGTCACTAAAGGTGGTAAATGTTTTACTTTGTATAAGTTTCGCAGCATGCATCCTGATGCAGAGGATGATGGAGTGCCACGTCTTACATCTAAAGATGACGATAGAATCACCCCTGTTGGACGCATAATCCGAAGAACTCGAATTGACGAACTTCCACAGCTGTTTAACGTGCTGAGTGGAGCTATGTCTATTGTTGGACCGAGACCGGAAAGACCAGAGATTGCCGAGCAATATGAAGAAATATACCCGAACTTCGCATTTAGGACAAAAGTAAAAGCCGGCTTAACAGGATTTGCCCAAATTTATGGTCGATACAATACTGCCCCTGAAGAAAAGTTGTTTCTAGATATTATGTATATAGAGACGTTTTCGATTTTAGAGGATCTCAGACTTATACTACAGACTGTCAAGGTGGTTTTTAATTTCTCAAGCACAGAGGGAATAGACACAGGCAATACAACAGCATTACGGAAATAGCATTGTACTGAGATTACGGGTTCCTATTAACACACTTATCCGCCTCGTCATTGCAGTCTCCGAGTCGCAATCTCAAAAAGGGCGAGTTGAACAATAATAGTTTAGACTATATATTAGTCATAATTGAGGTGACATGATAAAATTTTCATTATTATTATGTTTATATGAAAAAGAGAATCCGGAGCATCTCAAACAATGTCTTGAAAGTATAGATGAAGCATCGATTCTTCCAAGTGAAATTGTTATCGTTAAAGATGGACCACTTACTGCTGACCTTGAGGATGTGCTTTCTAATCATCGATTTCCGATGATTGCGAACGAGCATCCCATGAATGTAATCGTTGTAGCATTGCCTGAGAATGTAACGCTTGGTCCGGCTCGTGCTGCCGGTGTCGAGGCTGCAACACATGAGTGGGTTGCGATTATGGATACTGATGATATTTGCAGACGAGACAGATTTGAAATGCAATTGCATGTGATTGAGCAAAACCCTGATCTTGGTCTTATTGGCGGACAGATTGCCGAGTTTATTGATACGCCGGAACATACTGTAGCGACTCGAATTGTGCCAACAAGTCATGTTGAGATAGTGAAGTTTGCTAAGATGCGAAATCCTTTTAATCACATGACTGTAATGTTAAAAAAAGATGCAGTAATGAAAGCGGGTAATTACCGCTTTTTTCCGTGGTTTGAGGATTATGATTTGTGGACACGAATGATAAAGAATGGTATAATGTGCGCAAATCTTTCCGATATTCTTGTAGATGCTCGAATTGATAATAATACTTTTGGGCGTCGGCGAGGAATGGCATATATTCGCTTAGAGCTAAAGATGCAAAAGCAACTTAGGGATCTAAAGTTAGTTAGCAACTTTGAACTTCTTCGTAATGTTGTTTTGCGGTTACCGGCGAGAATTCTGCCGAGTGGCTTATTGGCTTCTGTTTACAGAAAATTTATACGTAATGGTTAATAGGGGTAACATTGAGCATTGCCGTGCGCTTGCGCTTGAAGCAAGTACTGAGCGGTTTTAGCTCAGACATGGTGTCAAGCACCAAACTCGCTAAAACCGCTCAGCACTTACTCCAAGCCGCGCATTGTAGTTTTTGCTGAATTGATGTGAGGACGAGGAACTGCTGATTTATGGTTTGTGCTGGTATTGTTTTATTTAATCCTGATATTGAGCGTTTGGCACAAAATATAGGTGCAATTGAGTCACAGGTTGAGAAACTGGTTTTTGTTGATAATGCGTCAGATAATATTGATGAAATGCAAGTTCGTTTTAATGATGAGAAATATGTTTGGATAAAAAATGATGCCAATGTTGGTATTGCAGCTGCTTTGAATCAGTTGATTGGCTTTGCTGATGAGAATGATTATAAATGGATATTGACTCTTGATCAGGATAGTATATGTGGGGATGATCTTGTTCAGAAATTGCTTGTGGCTGCGGATGAAGAGAGTGACGTAAGCAATAAGCTTAATGCACTTGGTAGAATTACGACTGATGTTGTTGAACGAGTCGCTATGGTTGCTCCGCTGGTAAATGATCGAGGCAATCTTGAAGCGGAAATGTCATCGGATGCGGTACAGGCGGAAATCGAAGATGTTAGAATGTGCATTACTTCAGGTTGTCTTACAAATGTTAGGTCAGTAATTGATATAGGTGGTTTTAATGAGTGGTTATTCATTGATGAAGTAGATCGCGAAATATGTTTGCGGTTGTTGTTGCAAGGGTATCGATTGTTGCGAGTGAACACGGTTCAGCTTTGTCATGAGTTTGGTCTTAAGACTGTAAATAGAAAATTTCTATGGAAAGATGTTACTTATCATAATTATACACCTTTTCGCATTTTTTATCAGATAAGAAATATTGTTTACATGATGCGAAAGTATAAGAGAGATTACACACCAAGCATATTTCGACGTTGGATACGCATGTTTGCTACATTTAGTGTAAAGTTTATATTTGAGCGCGATAGAATGGAAAGGCTAAAAGCCTTTATAAAAGGCATTTACGCAGGTTTGACTGCTGACATAACTTCGTTGTGATTAAATGTTACACTTGGTGCGAGAACAAATAACTCTTGTTTTTAAAAGAAATATAATAGATAATGTCAATACATAAAAGGAGTGCATATATGAAAGGTATAATTCTGGCAGGAGGAGCGGGAACAAGGCTTTATCCGCTTACACGTGTCACGAGTAAGCAATTGTTGTGTGTATATGATAAACCCATGATTTTTTATCCACTATCAACTTTAATGTTGGCAGGAATCAAAGAAATACTAATAATATCCACACCGGAGGATTTGCCTAATTTTGAAAGATTGCTAGGTGATGGAAATGATCTTGGACTGAGCCTTTCATACAAGGTTCAGCCTTCTCCTGATGGTTTGGCACAAGCTTTTATTCTTGGAGAAGAATTTATAGGCGACGATGCCTGTGCCATGGTTCTTGGAGACAACATTTTTTATGGCAATGGTTTTTCTAGTATGTTGCAAAAGGCAGCGACGAAAGAAAAGGGTGCAACTGTCTTTGGTTATTATGTTGATGATCCTGAAAGATTTGGGGTTGTCGAGTTTGATAGGGATGGTCATGCAATAAGCCTTGAGGAAAAGCCGAATGTGCCGAAGTCAAACTATGCTGTTACAGGTCTGTATTTTTATGATAACAAATGTGTTGAGTATGCAAAGAATCTCAAACCCAGTGCAAGAGGCGAACTTGAGATAACCGACCTTAATCGCATTTACCTTGAAGATGGAACATTAGAGGTCACTACTCTTGGGCGTGGTTTTGCATGGCTTGATACAGGTACAATTGATAGCCTTATGGATGCGTCAAACTTCATAATGGCTGTAGAAAAAAGACAGAGTATTAAAATATCTGCAGTCGAAGAAATTGCTTATCGTATGGGATTCATTGATCTTAACCAGCTTATAAAGCTTGCAGAGGGTTATGGAAAATCACCTTATGGCGAGTATCTTATGAAAGTAATCAGCGGAAAAATAAAATAATTAGGGTATAGGGTATAGGGTATAGTAGCGATTTTGTATTTATGTCTTCAAAAGATACTACCCCCTACCCCCTAGCCCCTAGGAAAAGGGATTATTGGAATATGAATGTAACGAAGACTAAGCTTGATGAGGTTTTAATTATTGATCCTCAGGTGTTTGGTGATGCTCGTGGTTGGTTTATGGAGACATACAGCAAGAAAAAAATGCCGGAAATTGACACGCAGTTTGTACAGGATAATCATTCATATTCTGCACAAAAAGGTACTATACGCGGGATTCATTTTCAGAGATCTCCTATGGCACAGGCGAAGTTATTGCGCTGTACAAGAGGTGCGATTATGGATTTTGCCGTTGATTTACGTCCGAATAGTGACACATTTAAGCAGTGGGTGGGTGTTGAGTTGTCGGAGGAGAACAAGAAGCAGATATATATTCCACGTGGTTTTGGTCATGCATTCATTACATTGACTGATGATGTTGAGGTTCTATATAAAGCTGATAACTACTATAGTCCTGAGCATGATGCGGCAATACACTGGTCAGACCCGGAGATCAATATTTTTTGGGGCGTAGAGAGCCCGATAGTTTCTGAAAAAGACAGTACTGCACCATTATTAAAGGAGATTCGACTATGAAAATACTAGTAACAGGTGGAGCTGGGTTTATTGGTGGCAATTTTATTCATGACACATTGCAAAATCATCCGGAAGATACAATAATCTGTGTGGATGCACTGACATATGCCGGAAACATGGAAACACTTGCGACCGTAATGGATAATAAAAACTTTCATTTTGAAAAGGCAGATATTTCAGATGTGCCTGCAATAAGGAAAATTTTTGAAAAGCATCGCCCGGACGTTGTTGTAAACTTTGCTGCTGAGAGTCATGTTGACAGAAGTATTGATAATCCTGGAATCTTCCTCACAACCAATATTTTGGGCACACAGGTGTTGTTAGATGCTTCTAGAGAGTTTGATGTCAAGAGATATCATCAGGTATCAACGGATGAAGTCTATGGTGATTTGCCCCTTGACAGACCGGATTTACTTTTTACTGAAGAAACGCCTATACACACTTCAAGTCCATATTCAGCTTCAAAAGCAGGCGCAGATTTACTTTGTCAAGCCTATGCTCGTACCTATAAAATGCCAATAACAATTTCACGATGCAGCAACTGTTATGGTCCATATCATTTTCCTGAGAAATTAATTCCGCTAATGCTCATTAATGCAATGCAAGATAAGTCATTACCGGTTTATGGGAAAGGTGAAAATGTTCGTGACTGGTTGTTCGTAATTGATCATTGTCGTGCAATAAATCTAATTATTCGTAATGGGACAATCGGCGAGGTCTACAATATTGGTGGACATAATGAAAGAACGAATATAGAGGTTGTTAAAACGATTTTGCATCAACTTGGTAAGCCTGAGTCTTTGATCAGCTATGTGACAGATCGCCCGGGTCATGATATGCGTTATGGTATTGATCCAACTAAGATAAACAGAGAGCTCGGTTGGTTGCCTGAGACTAAGTTTGAAGATGGACTTAGTTTGACGATTGAATGGTACAAAGAAAATAAAGCCTGGTGGCAAAATGTGCTCGATGGTGAGTATCAGAAGTACTATGAGAAGATGTATAGTGATAGGGTATACCCTAACCCCTAGCCCCTAACGACGATAGGAGTTATTACATGATTCTAGTAACAGGCGCTGCGGGGCAGCTTGGTTCAGATGTTGTTTTGGAATTGAAAAAACGTAATATTGCACATGCGGGTATTGATATTGCTGACCTTGATATTACCGATGCAGTTGCAGTTAGTGCTTATATAAAAAAGCTAAATCCAAGTAGTGTTATTCATTGTGCTGCGTATACTGCGGTTGATCAGGCTGAGGATGAGCCTGAACTTTGTTTCCAGGTTAATGCCGAAGGTACTGAGAACATAGCAAAAGCGTGTCGTGAGATAGATGCAGAGATGATATATATCAGCACTGATTATGTTTTTGATGGTTTGGGTGATTTGCCCTATGAGGAAAACGCGCCTAAAGGTCCTATTTCTGTTTATGGCAAGAGTAAGCTTGCCGGTGAAGAGGCGGTGCTAAAGCATTTAGAGAGGTATTACATTGTCAGAATTTCATGGGTGTTTGGTCATTATGGCAATAATTTCGTTAAGACGATGCTGCGGCTTGCTGAATCTAGAGATGAGTTGAATGTGGTGGGTGATCAAGTTGGTAGTCCGACATATACTCCTGATTTGGCAGTTTTGCTTTGCGGCATAGTGTGTTCAGGGAAATATGGTGAATATCACGCGACAAACGAAGGCTTCTGCTCTTGGGCGGATTTTGCTACAGAGATAATGAGGCAAAGTGGCAACAACTGCAAAGTGAACTCTATAACAACAGAGCAATACCCAACGAAGGCGGCACGACCGAAAAATTCGCGTTTGTCTAAAGCTAACATAGATAATGCAGGGTTCAAGCGATTACCAACATGGCAAGATGCGTTGGAGAGGTACTTGAAATAGTTTTAGTAAATCTTTTAATTAATCGAGGTATTTATACTAATCCCTGTTTAAAAGTATAGTATCTTTGCGGTATATTTTCTGCCATGCAATGCGCCAAAACCTTGAAAGGTCAGTGACATTACTGCAGTTTTGTCACATCGCCTGACAAAAAATATCCGCGCAAATCTAATACACTTTTAAACGAGGATTAGTATTTAATGAAACTTGAAAATATCAAAGATGGCTTTTCGGATATGTTAAGATTTAAAAACCATAAAATATTGAGCATTGTCATTGTTGTGCTATGCTCGTTTGTGGCGGCTCTTACCGCAGAAACGCTGGTTTCTATTGTATTGGGCGGCAGGCTTGCCGGAGTGAATTTTGCTTATATTATTGAGAGCTATACACTTAGAAGTATGTACAGGTCAATATTCGTATTTTTTCCAATATTATTTTTTATTATACATTTTATTGTGAATATCAGGGTTTTCTATAATTTCTTGTTTAAATACCGCTATGCATTTGCTGTAATATTGTTTTTGTTGTTGGTTATAGGACGGGTTCACTTCTCGTCAGTTGGAATGTATGCATTTCATATTCAACCGGGATATGGAACAGAACTGACGATGCCTATTTTTGGTAATCCAAATGCTATACGTTCTGACGAATGGGCGGTAACAACTCCAATTCAACTGGCAGCACAACATGGCCCGGAGCCATATGGAAGATATAACTTTATAGCGCGCGGCGCGGCAACTGAAAATATGCCGTTTGGATTAACATTTAACCTGGCCACACTTGCATTTCCCCTGAGCATTTTTTATCTCATTGGTGTAGAATACGGATTTAGCGCCCGTTGGGTCGGCATGCTAATCATGACATTTATGGTTACTTTCGAATTTATGTACATTATATCCGGAAAAAAACGTCTCTTTGGATTAGTCGGAGCATGCTTGATTACATTTTCGCCACTTTTTCAATGGTGGTCGTATATTATATTTATACCGGCAGGGCTAGGAGCCTTAGTTTGTTTTTACTACTTCCTGCAAGCTGATACGAAAATTAAAAGACTCCTGTTGTCGCTAGGCATTACTATTTTCTTTTCAATGTTCATTACAAACCTGTATCCGGCATGGCAGGTGCCGGCGGGCTATTTGTACTTTGGGTTAGCTGTATGGATAATAGTTGATAATTGGGACAGGGTTAAAAAGCTGGGCAAGCTGGATTGGGGTATACTTGGCTTGACGGTGATTCTGATTGCAGCAACTGTAGGTACATATCTTCATGAGTCAAGAGAATATATATATGGTATAACAAACACGATTTATCCCGGAACCAGGCATCTGAGTGGTGGCGGTATTGCGTTTGGTGATTTTGCAAACAGAATGATGAACGGTGGTATATTTGGAGCAGTATCTTCAGAGAGAGCATTTGCACATTCAAACCATAGTGAATTTGGTGGAATGTTTACGCTATTTCCTGTACCATTGTTATTCGCGATATTTGTAATGATAAAAAAGAAAACAATAGATTTGCTGAGCATTATCCTTATTGCCTATACGGCTACGCTTGGTACCTATGTATTTCTGGGATGGCCTGACTGGCTTGCACGAGTGACATTAATTTCGTTCTCTGCGACAAGTCGCGCATTGGATGTCCTATTATTTGCACAGGTGCTTTTATTTGCACGCGGGTTATCATGGCTTCCAGAAAAAAGCGAGACTAGCAAGAAAATTAATGTAGTAGCAGCGATATGCGCTGTTGTTATAAGTGCGAGTTTAACAGGCATTGCAATGTTTTATGGTAGAACAACATTTACCTATCCGATAGGTACACTTTACTTTGGTATTACATTTGTAGGGATTTCACTTACACTATACAGCATTTTTACATTCTTACACGATAAAAAGGTATATATGGCTGCATGTATATATTTAATACTAATATCGGGTATTACATGGCTAAACATACATCCTGTTATGATAGGATTGGATGCCATTTACTCCAAACCATTATATACTGCAGTTTCTGAATTGGCTGTGGATAAAAATGAGAGATGGATATCTTTAGATCATGTATTTTACGGACCATCATTTTTGATAGCTTCAGGTGCACCAACTATTAACTCGACTCAATTTTATCCAAACCTTGAACTTTGGCGCACGTTAGATCCGGAACACAGATATGAATACATATACAATAGATACGCCCATGTCTCTGTCGAGCTGACAATGGATAATACAAGTTTTGTGCTGTGGCACGCAGATCATATGTTGCTAAGGTTATCATATCACGACCTAGCGACAGCAGGTGTGAGGTTTATACACGCAACCGAACCTCTAAATAGCAATGATATTGTAAGCTTCGAATTATTATATAGCGAGGGTGGCTCGAGAATATATTCTGTGGTAAACTAGGGGCTAGAAATAAGAACAGGCGGTTTGAACTGATTTGAAAACACTCATAATAATACCGTGCTACAATGAACAAGAAACAATCACAACACTATATGATGAGATACGTGAAAAAACATCATATGATGTGGTTGTTATCAATGACTGTAGCACTGATGATAGCAGAGCGATATTGCGAGATGAGAATATTCCGCACATTGATTTGCCATTGAACTTAGGAATTGGTGGCGCAGTGCAAACCGGGTATCGTTATGCACTGCAAAACAACTATGATATAGCTGTGCAACTTGATGGTGATGGTCAACACGATCCCGGGCAAGTGCATAAAATAGTTGCTCCAATCGAGCAGGGAACGGCAGACTTAGTTATTGGCTCAAGATATCTTGATAAAGTCGGGTTTCAGTCATCAGCTATGCGACGTGCTGGAATAAAGTTCTTCAAATTTCTAATATATTGTCTCAGTGGAAAGCGTATAACAGACGCAACAAGCGGGTTTAGGGCAGCAAATCGCGGAGTAATGCAGCTTTTTGAGAAAAATTATGCAAAGGACTATCCTGAACCGGAAAGTAATATGTTAGCGATAAGCAATAAGTTGCGAGTTTGTGAGGTTCCTGTTACAATGCGTGAGCGGCAAGGCGGTGTGTCATCAATCAAAGCATTGCAGCCCATTTACTATATGATTAAAGTATCTCTTGGAATAATAATCAGCTCAACAATGAGAGTAAAAATAACAGATTAGGAGAAGTATAATGCTTATTGAGTTGCGAATAATAATGGCGATTATTACTGTCGCTATGCTTTTTTTCTTTATTAGTATGCTACGTAAGCAAAAAATGGAGTTGAAGTACTGTCTAATCTGGATATTTGCATTGCTGGGCGTTACGATTTTTGCGGTGTTTCCACAACTCTTAGATATGTTATCATCTTTGCTTGGAATAGCTACACCGGTATTTACTCTATTTTTAATATGTATTGCTTTTTTGACTTGTGTATGCATCGGTCTGACGATTGTTGTATCTCGTTTATCTGACAGACTGAATAAACTTACACAGAATATTGCAATAGCGAAGCGCGAGTCAGATAAAAACAGCAATAAATTGAGCAGGGAGAGCTGCGATGAATGATAGAGTACTATTTGTGATTCCTGCATATAACGAAGAATACAATATATCCAGGCCTGTTAATGATATCAGAGCAAACTTCAAAGACGCAGATATCATCGTTGTTAATGATTGTTCAAAAGATAATACGCTTGGTGCATTAAAAAAACTTGATGTTGGCTATTTAGACCATCCGGTTAACTTGGGATATTCCGGGGCAGTGCAAACCGGTATAAAGTATGCAAAGAGAAATGACTACGATTATGTAATACAATTCGACGGAGATGGACAGCACTTGGCGAGTGAAGCACATAAATTGTATGATATGATAAAAACATCCGGAGCCAATATTGTAATAGGTTCACGATTTTTAGAAAAAACAGAATACAAGCATTCCTTCTTTAGGAGACTTGGGACAAAGTTATTTGCGTTTCTCATAAAAATTATTACAAAAAAGAAAATTACAGATCCGACATCCGGATTACAAATCTTAGATAGAAAAACCATAGAAAAATACTCACAGCCGGGGCAGTATCCAGAGTTTCCTGATGCAAATCTAATTGCAAAAATGCTGTTATTTGGATATAAAGTGGAAGAAGTGTCGTGTATCATGAAAGAACGCACGGATGGGGTTAGTATGCATGCGGGTATTGTAAAACCTATAAAATATGTAATTAAAAACATATACAGTCTGTTGATAATATTTATAATCGGAATATTTGTAAGGAGACCTAATAATGTTATATAACTTGCGATATATGCCATTTGTTGTGATTGGAGTAATAACGCTTGTCGTTTTTATAAGGCATGTCATAAAAAACAAATTCTCGGAAAAAGAAAGCATTATATGGGCTATTGCTGCATTCATAATGATTCTATCCCCGCTATATATGGATTATGTCGATAGACTTGCCCATCTGGTTGGCGTAGACTACCCACCTGCATTGATATTCGCGTTACTTTTCATTCTTGTATTCTTTTTAATATACAGACAAAGTGCAGCGACGCACAAACTTAACGAGAGAATTATTGAACTCATCCAGCTTAACGCAGTGTATGAAAAAGAGCTGAGAGACCTCAGAGAAAAGGTTAACACTGAAACTAAAGGCAAAGGCAAAAATGACATAGCAGAGCAAGCTGTCTTTGAGGAGAGCATAGATGCCTAAAATTACTGTTGTTATCACCACATATAATTTGGAAAAATTTATTGCAAAGAGCCTAGATGAGCTGTTTGCACAGACCTTTCAAGATTTCAATATACTTGTGATAGATGACTGCTCTGAGGACAGCACTGTAGATATCGTAAGGGAATATATGGCACAGTTTTCCGATAGAATAGTTGGGATTTTTTTGGAAGAAAATCTAGGAATGCCGGGACTTACAAGGAATTTTGCGCTTGACTCCGGTAAGATAGATGGTGAATTCATAGTCTTCTTAGATGGTGATGATTCGGTCGAGCCGGAATATCTTGAAATACTATACGCTATGGTTCAAAAGCCAAACACAGATATTGCAGTTTGTGCGTATGATAGAGTTGAATATAAAACGGGAGATATTCAATGCGTTGAAATGCAGGGGTTTCCGGAAGTTATAGAGAAACCATATGAAAGTAATATCCTTGCATTTATCAATACTTCAGCGTGGAATAAAATAATTCGAACCGCTCTTATTGAGGACATTCGCTTTTCAAAGTTTAGTGTAGGCGAAGAGGTTTGTTTTCTCCTGCGCTTGTATGCAAAATGTAGTGGCATAAGATTTACAAACCAGGTGCTGATTCATTATCAAATACACAGCTCTTCTGTAATTTCGAACACAAAGCTTGCAGATATTCACGCATTTGCAGCAGAGTTTGTGAAGCTGCATGATGAAACCTCTGAATTGAGGATCAACGATACTGTTGAATTAGCTGCGTTTTTGCATATTGGACTATCTATGGCAATCAGAGCAAAAGATAATCCTGATATAAATGCAGGCGAACACGCTTCTTGGACACGCTACTATTTTTCAAAGAACTTTGCAATGTTCAAAAAAAGTAGACTACTGAAATTTAGCTCGTTGTGTGACCGTGGTGTAAGAGGGTTAGCAATATGGGCATGCCTTTTTTTATATAGAATTCGCTCATTTAGTCTTTTTCTGTTATTATATGGATTATATCGCAAGATTACTCGAAAGGATGTCAAGTTTTAAGTTTGAATAGTACGAAAGGAATGGCCATAAGTTATGAAAATCGCATTCGTAAATCCGCCATTTAAAGGTCGTTTTTCCAGAACTTCACGAAGCCCTGCTATAACCAGTGGAGGTACAATATATTATCCGTTTTGGCTTGCCTATGCTACCGGGGTAGCAGATGAAGCTGGACATGATGTTATATTACTTGATGCACCTGCTGATGACCTTTCTTTGCAAGAAACCATCGAAAAGCTGCGCCAATTTGAGGCGGAGTTGGTAGTGGTAGATACAAGCACAGCATCGATATATAATGATGTAGAAGTAGCCGATGCAATAAAAAAAGAGCTTCCTGAGTGCTACACAATATTAGTAGGCACTCACCCATCAGCATTGCCGGAAGAAACCATGAAGTTGTCGGACTCCTTAGATGCTATAGCAATTGGTGAATATGATTACACAATAAGAGATTTAGCGAGTGTGCTTGAAAATAAAGGTTCAGCGGCAGATGTTCATGGGCTTGCATTGCGAGAGGGCGATGAAATTGTTCGTACTGGGCCACGAGAGAAAATTGAAAATCTTGATGAGTTGCCATTTGTAAGTGCTGTGTATAAGAAGCATTTAAATCATGTGAATTATTTCTTTGCTGCTGCAAAATATCCGATGATAATGATTATTACAGGCAGGGGCTGTCCGTTTCAGTGTTTTTATTGCGTTTATCCACAAACATTCCACAGTCGCAGATACCGTGCACGCTCACCGGAAAATGTTGTCGCGGAGTTTGAATATATTAAAGAGAATTTTCCGGATGTAAAGGAAATTGCTATTGAAGACGACTGCTTTACAGCTAATCCAAAGAGAATCCGTGAAATCTGTCGACTTTTGATTGAACGTAAGGTTGGCATGGTATGGTATTGCAATGTGCGCGGAGATGTTGATTTTGAGACTTTGAGGCTCATGAAAGATGCCGGATGTCGTCTTGTGATAGCAGGCTTTGAAAGTGCAAATCAACAAGTGTTGGACTCAATGAATAAAAATCAAAGCGTTGAAAAGTATCATAAATTTGCTCAAGATGCCAAACATGCGGGTTTGATGGTTCACGGCTGTATGATGTGTGGTACCCCCGGTGATTCTCGAAGTATACAGGAAGAAAACTACCAATTTGCAACAAAAATAAACTGTGATTCAGTACAATTTTATCCCCTATTTGTGTATCCGGGCACAGAGGCATATGAGTGGGCAAAAGAAAAAGGGTATCTTATAACTGAGGATTATTCAAAATGGCTAAAAGAGGATGGTAGCAATAATTGCGTTATAAATATGGATGACATGACCGCAGATGAAATGGTAGCCCTTTGCGAGAAAAACCTGCGACGCTATCATCTACGTCCACGCTATTTACTAATGAAACTGGGACAAGCTTTTCGTGATCCGGCTGAAGGTTGGCGAAGCATGAAGTCCGGAATGATGTTGATAAAGAGAGTATTATCAAAATCATAAACTACGTAAGAGTGATTAATAGCAGTAGAAGGTAGGAGAATGCAAGGTCAAAAAGAACTAAGTATGCAAAACAAACTCGTAAAAAATTCTATATGGAACTCTGCTGGCATGATAACATACTTTGCATGTCAAGGGATGCTGACATTTGTCATTGCTTGGCTATCTGATGATCGTGAAAATGTTGGGAATTTAGCGCTCGCACTGAACATCACCAATTTATTTACGGCGATTGCGCTGTATAATGTCAGGGCATTTCAGGTCTCGGATATAAATGATGAGTACACTGACAGAGAGTATATATTCACACGTGTTATAACATGCGTAAGCTCTATTATAATTTGTGCAGCCTTTGTTTTTATCGTTGACTTTACCTTCATGCAGAGAATGATTATTATATGTTATATGGTTTTTCGTGCTAACGAGTCGTTTATTGATGTACTTCACGGAATAGACCAGAAGCACTGGAAGATGGAATACGCCGGGATTTCGCTTGCAATTCGCGGAATTCTAATGCTTACAGTTTTTGTTATATTTGTATGGCTAATTGACTTATTACCTGCGATTATAGGCATGGCGGTCGTTACGACGCTTGTTGGAATTCTGTATGACATACCTCGGACAAAAAAGTTAATTGAATCAACGGTATTCTCAGCAAAAAAAATGATTTCACTATTGAAGCGCTGTTTTCCACTAATGATTGTTGGAGCAATGGGTATTGCTATACCTACATTTGCAAGAGTTTCTATAGAAAGAATACTCGGAACAGAAGCCATAGGTGCATATCAAATAGTAATCACACCATTGGTTGTTATACAAATCTGTGTTACTATGCTATGCACACCTATGATGAAGGTTATGGCAAATAAGCTGAAAGAAAAGAATAAGACTGATTTTGTGAAAATATTTTTGGTACTATTTGCAGTCATTGTAGGGATTACACTTGTTTTTGCAGTGGCTTCGTATTTTTTGGGAGAATGGGGTTTAAGCCTAATTTTTGACGAGTCAATAAGACCATATGCATACTTAATGCCGGGTGCCGCGATAGCTGGGGGATTAATCCCATTATTATGGTTCTTTAGTCTCGTGTTTTCTACTATTCGAGATATAAAAGGATTGTTCTTCGGTAACTTAATTGGTCTGGCAATTTGTTTTGCAACGACCGGTATCTTTATCAACACATTTGGAATAATCGGCGCAAATCATGTTATGAATTTGAGTCAAGGTATTATAGTGCTATGTCTGCTAATTCGCCTGTTTTGGTGTTTGAAGAAGAAACGAGAGCTGTTTGAATGATTTATTTACAATTTGAAAGAAAAATACATTATGACTAATATGAGTAAACAAAAATCAATATTACCGCCTAAGCGGCAACTCGCAGCGATATTGTCAATATCTTTTGCGTCTGCGTTCACGTTATTTTTCTATACACCGCTGGATATGTATCTGAATAATCCATCAGACTTTGTAGTCAGCTGGAGATTTATATTGCCACCTTTGCTGGGTGTATTTTTGTTATGTTTTCTTGTACTATCTGCTGTACTAATTGTGATTTGGCATAGGAAAATCATGGCAGGTGTGATTGCTCTTGCATTGTGTGGAGTAATGATTATAGTTGCAAGATTTGCGTTTATGCTGTTTTCTGTCGCATTTCTATATATGCTCGGAGTAATTGTTTTGGCGATAGTTGGATGGGTATTGTTGTTAAAAATTCTTAAAGAAGAAGCTTTGACTGTTGTAATACTGAGCATATGGGGTGTGATTATTGCAGCATATATTCAAACATTGTTCCTAAACGGCAACATGGTAGCTATAATGGGGCAACAGACAGAGTATAGCGATTTTACGTTTGGAAATATCATTAACATTTTGATATGGGTCGTAATTGTACTTGCACCACTGTGCATTTGGTTCCTGTTTAGGATGAAAAAGAAAGAGTTTAGATTTGAAAAAGCGACTGTGCTATCGTTAGTGATTATCTCCGGAATGCAAATCACGGGCATGGTATCAACGGCTGTTACGACAGATTTGCCGGAGGGGTTTGATCAAAATCCTGTATATTTTACTTACGAAGATACGACGACTTTAAACGCAGAAAACAACATAATTGTGTTCGTTCTGGATTCTCTTGATGTCCAGGTAATGAGAGCTACGTTTGGATATTTCCCGCACATAAAAGACTATCTTGACGGGTTTACACTATATGAGAACAATGTTGCAGAACATTTTGACACCATACCTTCAATGGTTTCTATGGTAACACAGCGACAAATACGTCCGGATATTGGTGGCACCGAATATAGAGAAGAAGCATGGGCGTATCACAATTTTATTGATACACTAAGGAAAAATGGATTTACCACAAGTCTTTATCTGGACTTGCCATCTACGTTCGAAAGATACGGCTTAATAAGTGATAGAACGGATAATTTAATAAGAGCTGATGAGTTTAATCTTAATCTTAGACCATTTCTATTTATGACAACACGTCTTTCCCTTGGTAGATTATCACCATATGTGTTGAAAAACACCTGGCTTGCGGCTATTGAGCCAGCATTTGGAGCAGCATTCTTTACAATGGTTGTCGGAGATCCGGTTTCTGCGTACATCCCGATAGTCGGGATCGAATCAGATATACGTTTTCATAACTTCCTGAGACAGAGTGAAGTGTCTGCGGATAGTGAGCAGAATGTTTTTATCATGATGCACTTTAATTCGGCACATGCCCACGGAGATATCAATGATCCGCACTCATACGGTTATCATTTCGACGAAGAAACAGGAGAAATCAGGCACGGTGGCAGCCGGTGGGATGTTACAAGAGCAAGTTTTGAAAAGCTAAATATATATTTCAATATGATGAGAGAAGCAGGGGTGTTCGACAACAGCACGATAATAATAACCGGTGATCATGGCAGAAGATATGAGCTACCAGAGACAGTAAGTTTGTTTATAAAGCCGCAAGGCTCGACCGGACCTCTTGTGACGGATACCACGACGGAGCTTTCACATACATATTTCCCAGCAGGAATATTGGAAGCTGCAGGAATACCGCATACGGAGTATGGCATATCATACTTTGATATAATAAATGGCATAGCTCTTGCGCCACCAGTGCGGGTGATGCATGTTGTCGGGGCTTGGACTGCGCCGATGGCACGAGCATATGGTGATTATGGGATTTGGGAAATTATCGGTGATGCCAATGTGAGAGAAAATTGGACGTTTATTCCTAGTATTGATTAACCTAAGATTATAAAATTTTGCTTCATGACGAGCAAATGGTTTGAGTATGGGTTGCATAACGGCAAAATTTTCGAATGAGACAACGTAGTCAGGAGGATATGTAATGTCTGATAAACTAAAAGCAATACTTCCGCCAAAAAGAAAAACAGCATCGATATTGGCAATATCATTTGCTTCTGCATTTACACTTTTCTTATATACACCATTGGATATGTATCTGAACAATCCTACCGATTTTGTGGTTAGTTGGAGATTTTTGTTGCCGCCTTTGTTGGTTGCTTTTTTGCTATGCTTTATCGCAATATCTATTGTTCTTACTTTAATTTTCCACAAAAAAACGATAGCAGGTGTAATTACCCTCGCAGTTGTCGGGGTGATGATCATTGCTGCAAGATTTGTTTTTGTGCTGTTTTCGGCTATGTTTCTATATATGCTCGGAGCAGTTGTTGCGGCGATAGTTGTATGGGTGCTACTGTTGAGGCTTCTTAAGGAAGAAGCTTTGACAGTTGTAATTTTGGGCATGTGGGGTGTGCTTGTTGCTGCATACATTCAAACCCTGTTCCTGAACGGCAACATGGTGGCCATAATGGGACAACAAACGGAGTATGGTGTGCTTACATTTAGCAATATCATTAATGCTCTGATATGGTTTGTAATTATAGTTGCACCGCTATGTATTTGGCTGTTGTTTAAAGTGAAGAAAAAACATTTTCGATATGAAAAAGCATTTGTTCTGTCTTTGGTGATTATTTCAGGAATGCAGATAGTCGGGCTGATATCAACAACAGCAACGACAGATTTGCCGGAAGGATATGATCAAAATCCCGTGTATTTTACATATGACGCAGCTGTAGAGTTTAATCAAGAAAACAACGTGCTTGTTTTTGTTCTTGATACGTTGGATGTTAGAGTCATAAGACATACGTTTGAAGCGTACCCGCATTTGTGGGATTACTTGGATGGCTTTACATTGTATGAAAATAATGTTGCTCAACATTTTGGCACGATTCCATCTCTGGTATCAATGTTAACCGGACATCATAAGGAAGGACCCTGGGTACATGCTCCGGAGTACAAGCCGGAAGCGTGGGCACAGCATGGGTTTATTGACACTCTGAGAGACAATGGATTTAGGACAAACCTCTACCTCTGCCTAATAAGTGCTTTTAGTGAAAACGAACAAATTGAGCATAGAGCTGATAACATGAGGATGCCTGAACGAGTGGGCGCGAATATAAGACCACTTCTGTCAACAACTACGCGCCTTTCACTTGGCAGATTATCGCCGTATGTATTAAAAAACACGTGGCTTTCAACGATTGCTCCGGACTTTGGTAGTCACTTCTTTTATATAGAAGTTGAAAATGAGGACGCAGTTTTCATTCCTGTTGTCGGAATACACTCAGACATGCGGTTTCATAGATTCATAACCCAAGCTGAGTTTTCTGTAAGCAGTGAAGAAAGTGTTTTTACATTTATATTTCTAAACGGACCTCACGCTAATGGGGATAGAAATGATCCGGGCTCTAACGGATTTCACTTTGATGAAGAGAGCGGTGAAATATGGCAGGGCGGATCTCGCACAGATGTAGTAAGAGCAAACTTTGAGACGTTGAACTTTTTCTTTAATGAAATGAAAGAAATAGGTGTTTACGACAATACTACAATTATTATTACCGGCGACCATGGGTTAAGAGAGCAGATACCGGATACAGTAAGTTTATTTATAAAACCGAAAAACTCAATCGGGTCTATTACAGTAGACACTACGACCGAGCTTTCACATATAAACTTTCAAGCAAGCATATTAGAGGCTGCTGGAGTGTTGCGTGAAGGTTATGGTATATCATATTTTGACATAATAAATGGTGTGGTTCCCCCACCTCAGGCGAGGATTATGTACGTTTTAGGTAAGAGGCATAATGAGCCACACGCATTGATAGAAGGCGATTACGGAGTTTGGGAAATTGTAGGTGATGCAAACAACCGCGAGAATTGGACATTTGTTCCGAGGGATTATTATGCTGACCCTATACGTTGACCGATAATAATGAATGGCTTGTAGAAGAAAAAGAAAGGCAGACCATAATCATGTGATTGATCTTGCCTTTCTTTCGTTAAATTAATCTGGGATATACTTATTTATTGTAGCTCTGCCTTCGGGTGGGGCTTTGAAATATATCTTCAGCTCGCCATCAACCATTTCATAGCGAGACTCTTCTAAGAAACCATTTGTCCGCCCAGTGAAAAGCGCTTCGAGCACTGCTTTTGGTGTGAGGTGACGAAACTTACCGTATTCCGGCTTCAATGCTTCAATAACATCGTCTGCGCAAGCTTCGTCCACTGTGGTAAAATATTTTAATATAGCAAAGTTTAATGGCTTTTTCATTTTGCATTAGCTCCCTTCTTTTTACTAAACACTGTTAGCGGGTTAACTGCGATTAACACAATGCCAATGAACATCAAGATTGCTGCGAACCAGACTATAGGTGAGAGAGCCCAACCATCTTGCCCCCAAATAACACCTAATATAATCCAACAGAAGAATGGTGCCCAGAAGGAAAAAGCGCCGTTTGCAGCCATACCCAAGGCGGTGCCACACATTGCATTCCCTTTGTACCAGAGACTAAATGCGTATAGGGTAAAGAAGCCACTAATGATGAAAAATGGCATTGCTGCTGAATCTGTAACAACTTGACCAATTAAGCTCAGTGTGCGGAAACCATCGCCACCGATGAATAGGAATAGCGGTGTGAGAATGAATAATGCTGCGAGACCTGATACAGATTGGCGGATTAGAATGCCGACTTCAAAATCAATCATTGATGTGCCATAGCCGGCAACACATCCTTCAAATCCCCACCCAATTGCAGCAATGAAAGCGATTGCAATGCCGAGCATCATTTGCGGAGGTGCTTCCGGTGCTACACTTTGCAAACCTATAATAAAGCTAGCAGCAAGGCAGACTGCAATTCCAAAGATTTTGCGAGTATTGAGCTTTTGCTTATATAGGAGCCTTCCTAAAATTGCGCCGATTGCAGGACAGAGTGCGGCGATGGGAACAATAATTGATCCTGCTAGTTGCAGTCCAATGACATAGGCGCTTGTGGATATCGGACCACCAACCAAAGCTGCAATTACCATGATTCTGCCAGGACGTGATTTTAGGCTTCTGAAAAAGTCACCGAGCTTTCCTCTTGCTCCGGCGATTCCAAGTCCCCATACAGCACTAATAGAATAGTTGACTGCGCTGCCCAGTGCGCCGAGAGCGAATGTAATGGTAAATGCTGAAAGCGCAGCAGTATTTACGCCGTACCAATCATCCCATACACCTAATGACATGCCCAGCGTAATGAATGCTGTATACAGTCCATAAAACATACCGGATAGTATTGCAAGTGTGAGTCCTTTCTTTAAAAACTTCGACTCTAGTCGCTCTTTTGCTTGGATTGCGTTTAATGAATTCATTTTACATCTCCTTCTATTTTAGCTTGTGCCGGGAATTGAGTTGTAGCTTACGCGTTATTGAAAATTTTGTAATAGTCTTTTGCGAATCTGTATTGCCTTAGTGAATATTCTCCAAATTCTACACCCATGTGGCTTTTGTATTCGCACCAGTTGCTCCAGAGTAGACCGCACATTGCTATATATGCGTAGATTTTTTTTCTTGTCGGCGCTGGACATCCTTCGGTGAAATAGCTGTCAATTAGAGCTTCGACCTGTTCACGATCGTACATTGCATAAATTGCAAACATTGCTATATCTACGTGGGGGTCTTGCATTCCTGTGTATTCCCAGTCAATTAGACGGATTTGTCGTTCGCCATCTACATCAATGAAGAGAAAGTTGTCAGGTACTGCGTCGATATGTGTTAGTATCCAGTCTTTTGGTGTTGTGTCAATAAATGGCTTTAGTTTCATTACATTATTTTTTGTTTCCTGATAATCACGAAAATATGATGTTGGTTTGAGCCAAAGGTTTTCATAATATTCTATGCGCTCAAATATATCGAAAGTGTGATCGACGCTTAGTTTCATATTGTGAAACTCTTTGAGTCGTGCCATACATGCTTTAACATCGGATGTATTTAATGGATCACATACTCTTGCATTTTCGATAAATTCAGTGACCTTATATCCTGTTTTTGGGTCAATAAATATGACATTATCACTAATATCAAGTGGTGCTATTAGCTGATAGACAGAGTATTCCTGCTCCCTTTTTATCATTTTATCTGTACCTTCACCGGGGATACGCATTATGTATTTAATATCATCGTGTGTGAAAGTAAATGAATGATTGGTCATACCTAATTTAATAGGTTTTATGTTGCGAATTTCTTCTTCGGAACATTTAAAAATTCCTGCGATGGTTTTCATGATCTTGTTATTTGAGGCTTCGTTGTAAGAATGATCAAACATTCGCAGTTCTTCAAGGTTTTCAAACTCATGAACATTGCCTGTTTGCCTGTTCATATATATAGGCATGGATTTCATGTTATCGATGAGAATTTGCTCCCAGTAATAATCATCTGTTCCGGGACGATTATAATATTCTTCCAGATGTACTTTAAACTTATCAGAAAGTGCTGACGTGAAATATGCAGGTCCGATAAGAACCCAGGCATCTTCGCCCCCGATTTTGACAGCTTCGACTTTATCCGATGCAGATGCTGTTACACACCACTCATTGGTTTTACCTTCATAGTAAATGCATGAATACCAATTTCGTGGTTCATAGCTGTTAAACATGTTTTCTTCAATCCAAAAATCAGACATTAAGACATATGAGTTGCTAAGTTTGTCTTTTACACAGTACAGGCTGCTAAGATTATTTTTAGTTGCATATTCGGGGTTATATACGAGCTTAACTCCGTATTTATCAATAAGATAATCGAAGCTTTCTTTCTTGTAGCCAACGACAATAATAATCTCATTGACATCTTTTTCAATGAGTTGTTCAATTTGTCGTTCAATCATCGGTTGTCCATATACCTCAAGCAAACCTTTTGGGGTATCGTAAGTGAGCGGTACAAATCGAGAGCCAAATCCCGCTGCGAGAATGATTGCGTTTTTGACCTTTGACTCATCAAGACGTGCTTGTCCTGCTGATGTAAGTGTGAGGCTGCGGTTTCCGCCATCTTCTTGCTTTAGGTAGCCTGCGGCAACGCACTCCTTAATTGTGCTGTTTATAAGTCCCAGAGAGAGTTTTGTAGCTGTAGCCAGTTCACGTTGTGTTGCATTGGGATATGTTACTATATGTCTGCATATTGACACAAAATGTTCGGGTTTCATACTTAATGACCATTCCTTCTAAAATCGCTACGCGCGTTCAATAAAAACAAAATACACTAAAAACTGAACACAGTCAAGAAGAACTTACATTCTTCAAATCTTATCTTTACCCAGGTAAAGGAATGTGATAAAATACAAAATCGTGATAGAACACAAAATTGATCACTCAGGAGACCATAAAAATGAAAAAGAATAAATCAACTGCTATACTTAAAGCTATTGGAACCATGTACTTTTTGTTCTTCTTTAGCATGTTACTAACTACTCCGGCACTTGCGTATATCGATCCTGCGACAACAGCAATGTTAACCCAAATCATTGCTGGTGTGTTTATAACGCTTGGTGTGGTATTTGGAGTATTTCGTCGCAAGATTATCTTGTTTTTTAAGAATATGGGTGTCAAACGCACACAGCGAAAGATCGAAAGACAAGCCGAAAAACAAAACAAGAAATAAAGAGTTCAGTTATTTCGAGAATGGAGTATTAGTTAGTGAACATTATTGACATTGTATTCGGGACTGTATTTGGCGCAATAATGAATTTTTGCTATGCAATAATGGGTAATTTTGGATGGGCTATTGTGCTTTTCACACTGCTTACCAGGATGATTTTATTCCCAATTTCACTAATATCGCAAAAAAATTCTATAATAATGGTTAAAATAAAGCCAGCTTTGGATGATTTGCAAGCCAGATATGAGAGTGAGCCGAGCATATTAATGAAAGAGCAAAAGGCATTGTTCAAGAGAGAAAAATACAGTGCTATAAAAGCTCTTTTGCCACTATTAGTACAAATACCGCTTATTGTAGGTGTCATTAGTGTTGTTAATAATCCTTTCAGGCATCTTGGAGAAAATATTTATCCTTACTTTTTTGGAATGGATATGCTTACTTTGCCGGAGAACATGTTTGTTCCGACGTTAGCTATTCTTTCAACGATTTTTCTTTGTGTAATGCAAAACAAATATAATGTCATATCTCGTGAACAAGGTTTTATCGCAAAATGGGGTGTGGCGATTTTTCTTACTGTTTTCACAGGATGGTTTGTCTTTGTTGTTCCGACAGGAGTTGGATTGTTTTGGACATACAGCAATATTGCTGGAGTTTTGATGCTTGCAGTGTGTAATGTTATTTATAACCCTAAAAAATACATCGATTATGAAAATCGCTCGATAAAAATTAAACCAACTAAGGCGGAAAAAGCAGCAGAGCGTGAATGCAAAAAAAACGAAAAAGCCCGTGAGAAGACCGACATGCAACGTTTCTTCTCGATAAACAAGGAACTTGTGTTTTTTTCTGAGGCAAGCGGTTTTTACAAGTACTTTGAACACTTCATTGATTATGTCATTGAAAATTCCGACATTACAGTTCACTATCTCACAGCGGATATTAATGATCAAGTGTTTGAAATGAATAAACCTCAGCTTGAAACCTATTTTTGCTCAAGTCACGGGCTTATTACAACGTTTATGAAGATGGATGCTACAGTTGTTGCGATGACACTTGCAGATTTGGATATTTACCATTACAAACGTTCTATAGTGCGAAAAGATATTGAATACATCTATATTGATCACGGTCTCGGTAGCTGTAACCTCACACTTCGTACAGGTGCGCTTAATCACTATGATACGATATTTTGTTACTGTAAGGATTATAATGAGGAAATACGTGCAACAGAGAGTGCTTATGAATTGCCTGAGAAAAACCTTGTAAATGTTGGGTTTGGTCTTTTAGACACTCTTATAAAGAATTATGAAAACACTGAACGTTTGGATAATGAAAAACCACAAATACTGATTGCGCCATCATGGCAAAAGGATAATATTCTTGAATATTGTCTTGCTCCTCTTCTGGAGGGGTTATTTAAGGTAAATGCAGATATAATAATACGCCCGCATCCGGAATTCATCAAAAGATTCCCAGGCAAAATGAAGGTGATATATGAGAAATATGATGAGAAAATCAATGCGGGGCAACTTGAAATTCAAACAGATTTTTCATCGAACTCAACGGTTTATAATTCTGACTTGGTGATCACAGACTGGTCTAGCATAGCCCAAGAATTTTCATTTGCTACAAAAAAACCATCGTTGTTCATAAACACACCAATGAAAGTGATGAACCCTGAATGGCGAAAGATAGATATAGAGCCGATGGATTTATGGCTTAGAGATAAGATTGGTGTTTCGCTCGATGTTGAGGAACTTTATAAAACAAGAGCGGTTGTGCAAGATTTGCTTAAACATAGTGATGAATACAGCACTGCAATTACGGATATCATGAATGAACACCTATATAATCTTGGATGTGCTGCCGAAGTTGGCGGTGTGTATATTATCGAGCGAGTAAAAATGAAGCGTGATGAATTAATGAAAAACATAATGTCGAATAGATAAATGAGGAAGGGCAAAATTAATCTATGAAGCATGTAATAAAAAAGCGTAACATATTTGTACTGCTTTCAATAATAATACCTCTACTAGCGATAGGAGCAAGCAATTTTTTCTTTGCAGCGTCTTCTTATCGCTTTATTCTCGACCCTGAAACTTCTGAGAGAATGGGGCGCTATTGGGTTGGTGATATTGATGGCATTTTAATGGCACTCACAATGTGCGTGGTTGTTGTAGGTGTGTGGTTTGTCGCTTGTTATTACAAGTGGATGGACAAGTGGGCGGAAAGATTGGCCGCGAAGCTTTCATTATGCAAAAAATATATAATCGGAATAGAAAATCGAAAAAAATTGCTGAAACATGCAGGCATTCTTCTTTCAATAATTTTTGGCGCCATTGTTATTGAATGGTTTAACCCTGTGTTTATACACCGCACTCTCTCTGAAAGCTTGAACAGAATGGTGTTTTTTGCGTCTGTCGGACTTTCTATATATACTTTAGTAGTCTTTCGTGGCAAACCCGAAAAATTATTTTTCACACTTTCCCTGATAATAGGAACTATGTATATAGCAGCACATCCTATGTTGTTTTTTGGGTTTGACAATGAGATGCATTATGCATGGGCGGTTGAAGAATCGTTTCTATTCAATGTGTCAGTAACCGAATCAGACTATATTGTGTCTCGCACCTTACAGATGTGGTCATTTAGAGAATTGCCAACAGGTGAGTATAATGCAGTAGTATATTCGTTTCCAAAAGGAACAAGTTCACTTGCATGGGCAGATGAAGGGGTGGCGCGCAACTGGCTTATCCGGATAGCCCATTTACCAATGGGCTTGGCAATTTACTTTGGCAGAAGTTTGGTGTTAAATCCGGTTTTTATTGTAAAGTTAGCAATGTTTGTTAATCATCTCATGTACACACTTGTGGTATACTTTGCAATCAGACGCCTTAATTCGGGAAAATACCTAATGGCTGTAATTGCCATGATACCAGCAACATTTTTGGTGTCAGCAAGTCTTGGGCATGGTGCGTGGATAAAATCATTCATTATGCTGGGATTTGCATATTGTGTTTATGAAATACAGAACCCTGAAAAGAAAATTAATCTAAAAGCTATAGTCATCATGATTGCAGCATTTTTCATTGGCCTTGTGCCAAAGTCGGTTTACTTCCCGATCATGCTTATTTTGTACTTTGTTCGTAAAGATAAATTTGAAACAGAAAAAGGGTACAGATGGTATTTAGTAGCTGTAACAGGTGCGATTATGCTAGCCATTGCGAGTTTTGCAGTTCCATTTCTCATAGGTGGCGGCGATGGAGCCGGAGATATACGGGGCGGCGAAGGTGTAAATGCAATGGAGCAGCTAATGTTTATATTGCGAAATCCTTTTGCATACACAATGATATTACTAAGATTTATGAGGGATTATTTCAATATTTTCGCTGACGGATTAAACGGTGGATTTATTGGGTGGTATATTTCTTTAGGACATTTCTCATTTCCGAATTTCACATGGGTACTGATATTCTTTACAGCAATCACTGACAGATGCGTAAAAGATAAATTTACATCTACATTATGGCACAAAGGGTTGGTCATTTTTATAACACTCTCATGTGTTGCTATATTTTCGACAGCGATGTACATTGCATTTACAGCAGTTGGATCTCCGTATATTGCAGGTGTTCAAGGCAGATACATGATTCCATTAATGTTCTCATTTTTCTACATTGCATGTGGATTTAAAATCGAAAACAACATGAACAAAGTGGCATATTCAATCGGAATTTTTGCATTCATGTCATTTGTGTTACTCAGCGGTGCTTGGAATACATTTATTCCGTAGGTTAGGAGTTCATTTTTGCTAATCAGATATGACTATGAAGGTGATGGGATTGATTAAGTCCGAAGGAAGTAATGAGAAAAAGCGCATACTCGTCGTAAGCCAGCATTTTTGGCCGGAATCATTTCGCATAAATGATATCTGCGACAGTTTTGTCGAACAGGGCTACGATGTTGAAGTACTTTGTGGCATACCGAACTATCCCAAAGGACAGTTTTTTGACGGGTATGGACTTTTCAAGAACAAGCGTCAAACAATCAACGGAATAAAAGTACGTAGATGTTTTGAGATAAAACGAGGAAAGAACACTAGCATCAGAATTTTCCTTAATTATATTTCATTTCCATTTTTTAGCATTTTCTCGCTCCCATATTTATTTAGACAGAAATATGATAAAATATTCTTGTTTCAAACATCACCTGTTATGATGTCGCTGGCGGGGGTATTGTTGGGTAAAATAAAAAAAATTGAGACAACTATGTATGTACTGGATTTGTGGCCCGAAAATCTCTATTCAGTACTTAAAATTAGAAATGGTTTGCTGAGAAAGTTAGCTTATTGGAGTTCAACTTGGTATTATCGTAATACAGATAAGCTGATTGCGAACTCGCAGAAGCTAATGGGAATTCTGAAAGAGAGAACAAAAAAAGAAGATAGCCACATAGCATTCATTCCACAATTTTGTGAAAAAATTTATGAAGCAACAATTGAAAACGAGGAATTAAATAAGCGGTTTTCAAATACATTCAACTTAGTGTACGCAGGGAATATTAGTCCAGCTCAGTCCTTTGAAACAGTCATGGAAGCAGCTAGCCTATTGAAAGTGCAAGGATACAATAACATCGCATGGATAATTGTTGGCGATGGCATGTCAAGAAAGTGGTTAGAGAGCGAAGTGCAACAAAAAGAGCTTGGTGACAGGTTCACATTTATAGGACATGTACCGATAGAAGAAATCCCTAAATATACAAGTATTGCAGACGGGTTATTTGCCTGTCTTACAAAAACAGACTTACTGGACGCAACAATACCTGCAAAGGTGTTTTCATATTACGCTGCCGGGCGACCTCTGGTGTTGGCTATGGACGGCGAAATACAGCAAATAGTGCAGGAGTCGGGAGCGGGTTATATAGTTGATTCTGGTGATGCTGTTGGACTTGCCGATACAGTAGCAAAGCTATATAATACAAACAAGGATGAACGTTACAAAATGGGAGAAAATGCGCAAGAATATTATTTCAAGCACTTTGAGAGAAATTTGAATATGGAAAAACTGATTGGATTTATATTTGATGAACAAAAATAGAGCTGCAATTTATGTCTTCTATGATAAAGGCGGAATAGTAGATAGTTATATAATATTCATGCTACAAGCGTTGAAAGTGGTTTGTAACAAGCTTGTTGTAGTCTGTAATGGACAAGTCAATGACGAAGGTAGAGAACTGTTAGAAAGTGTAGCAAGTGATGTCGTTGTTCGTGAAAATGAAGGTTTTGATGCGTGGGCGTATAAAACAGGCATGGAGTATATAGGATGGAATAACCTTGAACAGTACGATGAGCTTGTCTTGATGAATGATACTGTATTTGGTCCAATTTATCCTTTTCAAATAATGTTTGATGAGATGGGTAAGAAAAATCTTGATTTTTGGGGCATTACGAAGCATGGGGAGTGTGCAAATTATAACGGTTTGACAAGAGACGGAATGTTTCCCGAGCATATACAAACATATTTTTTGACGATATCGAACACATTACTTACAAATAGCAAGTTCAAGGAATACTGGGATAATTTACGAACATTAAAATCATGGAATGAAACAGTTTCATTTATTGAGTCTCAGTTAACAAAGCATTTTGCTGACCTGGGATTTTCATGGGATGTGTATGTAAATACAGACAAGGATATGCCGGAATTCTCAGACGTGTCTTTAATACAACTAATGCCGTATGAGTTAATACGAGATTATAAATGCCCAATAATTAAGCGGAAAAACTTCTCGATTGAATATCTGCATTTCCTTGCTTTTAGTATCGGAAATAGTGTAAAAAAAGCATTTGATTATATACGATATAGTACGACCTACGATACAGATTTAATATGGGATCATATTTTGCGTACAGCGGACTTAAGGCATATAAAAGACAATCTTCATTTGAACTATGTGTTGCCGGATAATTATTTGATGTCATACAAGCACGGTTTGCCTGCACCTGTAAACCATAAAGATGAGGCTGTTTCAGCAAAGGTCGCAATTTTTGCTCATATCACATATGAAGATCAGATTGATTTTTGCATGAGTTATATAAGTTCGGCAATTGAATTCGCAGATATCTATATAACAACACTTGCGGAAAAAACAAAAAAAAGCATACAAGAGCGGTTTAACAACATTGAGCACAATGAGCTGAAAATCATAGTCATGCCAGAAAACAGCAAAGGTAGGGATGTGGGGGCGTTGTGGGTAATGTTGAAGCCGTACATGGAGAATTATGATTATATTTGCTGGATGCATAACAAGAAATCACCGCAAGATAAACCCCTAACAATTGGTCGTGGATTTGCCCAACGATGCTTTGAAAATATGCTTGCTAGTAAAGATTATGTTCATAACTTGATTGACGTTTTTAATGAAAATCCAAGGCTCGGAATGCTTTTTTCTCCACCTGTGATTCATGGTCCTTATAGGCTGTTAATATCAAACCTATGGGGTGTGAACTATCAAAATACGTTAGAGCTTGCAAAAAAACTGGGGATTAATGTGCCGATAGAAGGGGCGATTGATCCGATATTTCCTGCCGGCGGAATGTTTTGGTTCAGACCGAAGGCGCTAAAAAAGCTTGTTGATTACGATTGGAAGTATGAAGAGTTTCCCGATGAGCCGTTGCCTGTTGATGGTTCGTTAGGTCACGCAATCGAACGAATATATTGTTTTGCGGCACAGTCTGAGGGATACTATTCAGGTTGGGTTGTGACTGAAGACTTTTCAGTGACTGATACAACTTCTTTATGGTATCTTCTGACAAGGCATCAACTACATTCACCATGGGGATTGCTAAAACGAAACATGGTAGAAGGGTTAAAAAAACGCCAGAGACTATATGTGTTTTTGCGGAATATATATCGTAAATGCAAGATGATATTAAGACGACTTCGATTAATGAAGTGAGTATTATGGCTTGCGCACTTTCACGCCGCCCATAGCGGACAATTTTCATCGTTTTTTCGCTAGAACGGGTCTTATCGCCCTACATACGCGAATAAACGCTAAAAACTGCCCACTATGTGCTAATGCTAACTATAAAAGGCAGAATAAATATGGTAACAGCGATATTACATACATCATATAAGAAAGCAGATATCGAGCAATATACAAAATTGCTTGATATTGACAATGGGGACAGTCTTGTTGTTGTGTCTGATGAGGATGTTGAAAATCGAAATATAATCGAACTCTACAATGAGATTATGAGTGTGTCAGACACGGGCTCGGATATCTTATTGTTATCAGATTGTGTTGTGCCTCATAGTAATCTTTATGAGCAAATGCGAATATGCTTATATGTTGCTGAAAAACATGCCATAGTTTATGGACAAGAAATTGAAAGCAAAGAGAGTCTTATTAAAACTGCAGAGAGATATTTGCCGGAATATTCAATAACAATCCAAGCTGTACCATGTTGTGTTCTTATTAAGAGAAGTGTAATTAACATGCTTGGATTATTTGATGTGTCATATAGTAGCTTGAAATACGCTCTTATGGACTATTATTGCAGAATAAATATATATGGGTTCTCGGCGATTGCTTCTCATAGAGCATTATTTTCGTGTGATGGCAAAAGAGTGAGACTTGGTCATGAAATTGATGAGAAGTTATTTATATCGAAGCATCCTCATTGGGGTGAGAAGGAAGAGCGCATTGCGCAGTTGGGAGGGCACCCCTGCGTTGAATTTTTAAAAGTACTTGATGATGAGTATTATCCTAAAGAGAGAATATTGTTTGACTGCATAGTGATGCCTGCAATGCACTGTGGTACATCAGAGTATCAAAAATCTGTATTTGAAGCATTCAATCGTTTATATGGAGATAAATATGACATTTATTTATGTGTTAATAGACATGTAGCTGAATATCATAAGCTTACGGACAAGTATAAAAATATTATTTATCCGGATGAGATGGTCAATGAAGTCGACAAGTTCCATTTGGGATTTGCTCCAAACCAACTCATGCATTATGAGCATCAACGAATAATGAATAAGCATTGTTTGAAAAATGTTCAAACGATGTTTGATGTTATGATGGTCAGAATCGACGAACATGTCGGTATTGACGATAGTGGTGATGTCGAACTAGGTATAAGAATGTGTGATGGGATTACTTTTATTAGCAACTTTACGAAAAATGATTTCTTAGCATGTTACTCAAATGAAAGTAGTCTAAAGGGAAAATTGCTTAAGGTTATATACCTAGCTACCGGACTCGATACTCCACTGGATATTGAATATGAGTTACCTTTTAACGATTATATATTGATCGTGGGCAATGCGTATAAACACAAAGCTGTTCGTGAAGCAATTGATGCAGTTTCAAATACAAAGTATAATTATATTGCTGTGGGATATGGTGATGGGGATTATATCCGACCGAACGTTTACAGTTACGAGAGTGGTCATCTCGACGACGACTTTTTAAGCTACTTATACGCAAACTGCAAAGCAGTTATCTTCCCAAGCTTATATGAAGGGTTTGGACTGCCGCTTGTTATTGGTTTGAAAAATAGCAAGCGAGTCATCTTGAATAGCAATGAGCTTAATAACGAACTGTTTGAATATTTTAGTGAATTTAGAGAGCACTTTCACTTTTTTGATAAATTTGAGCAAATTGGAGAGATAGTCAATGATGTTGATTTCTCAAAGGAACTCGAAAAAGTCCGATACGATGATACATGGGATAGGGTTGCTGCTGAATTAGAATCGTTTTTTAGAGAAATTTTGGAAAGAAATGTCGATATTGAGCAACTATATCAAAGATGGCAAGTATATAACATTATTGAAACGAAGATTGAATCAAGAACGCGAAGAGCAGAACAACTTATTGAATCACAAATATCGGAGATTGGAAGTTTGCGAACGGAAATCATACGTAAAAACGCAGAGATTACACACCTTTTCAAACCATATGAGCTACGCAAATTGGTTCCGTTGATGTTCTTTGCTGTAAAAACATATGCGAAAAATAGGCATCAATGGTTGTTTAAAGCGATTAAGAGAATTGCGAAGAGGAAGCAGTTTTAGTTGTTGTGAATTTTGCAAAGTTGCATAATATATGTTATCATGTGATTTACAAAAACACATTGATACAGGGGGACATAATGATGAGAGCTTTAATTACAGGAATCACTGGGCAAGATGGTTCGTATCTCGCTGAACTACTGCTTGAAAAGGGCTATGAAGTACATGGGATTATGCGCAGAAAAAGTGTTGTTGATTATGGTAATGTTTCTCACATTAAAGATAAAATTAACTTAATTTATGCTGACATGACAGATATAGTCTCGTTGATTAGAGCTATGAATATCTCTCAGGCTGATGAAGTATATAACTTAGCAGCACAGAGTTTTGTAGGCACGAGTTGGGAACAACCACTCGCAACTGCAGATATCGATGCAATCGGTGTAACAAATATGCTTGAAGCAATTCGTGCAACTAAACCAGAATGCAAGTTCTATCAAGCATCAACGTCAGAGATGTTTGGACTTGTTCAGGAAATCCCGCAAACAGAAAGCACACCATTCTACCCACGCAGCCCCTATGGCGTGGCGAAACTATATGGTCACTGGATTACAAAGAATTATCGTGAAAGTTTCGGTATGTACGCATGCTCAGGTATACTTTTTAACCATGAAGGTGAACGTCGCGGGAAAGAGTTTGTGACACGCAAAATTACGGATGCGGTTGCGCGAATCAAGTTAGGTCTACAAACACACGTTGAACTTGGCAACATGGATGCAAAGCGTGACTGGGGTCATGCAAAAGATTATGTCAATGCTATGTGGCTGATGCTTCAACAAAGTGAGCCAGATGACTTTGTTGTCGCAACGGGCGAAACTAGAACAATTCGAGAATTTGTGGAAGCTGCATTTGCGTGTATAGGTATGAAGATACACTGGAAAGGCACGGGAGAAGACGAAGTTGGAATTGATGAAATATCGGGCAAAACGGTTCTTCGTATAAATCCAAAGTTTTACCGTCCGGCAGAAGTTGAATTGCTTCTGGGCAGTCCGACCAAAGCCGAGAGTGTCTTGGGTTGGAAGCGTGAGATATCATTTGACGAAATGGTAAAACGTATGGTTGCTAACGATTTAGAGATGGTAGCGGCTGAAAAGAAGGTCTAATGAAAGCACTAATAATCGGTGTTGCCGGATTTGTAGGCAAGCATGGATGTTTTTAGGAGAAATTGATGCTTAGAATGTTAAGGCAAAAACTGCTAAATCCGATAATGTGGGAATTATCATTGATGAATACGAAGATAGATCGGCTCAATAGTGATGTATGTAATTTGTTAATTGAAAAAACAACATGTCAAAATCATAACGATACTGCTCAACAAGTAAACTATATTAGGAATTTCGAAGAACTTGATGACTTCATTGAGAAGAGTATTAGAGGTGACTACAAAGGAAAGAGCCATATTGAATTTCTTCGCGAATATGTTCTGGATTTTGACAGCTTTACAAATGAATTAGGTTCAAAGCCTCCAGATTGTAGTCCATTTATAAATGACTACAGGCTTTGGGAGATGACTTTTTTTGAATTTTTGTCCGGGAAAAAATACAATGTGGAATCAGAGGGTGTAAGTGAAGATTGGATTAAAAAGTATGCATATGAAAAACCACCAACCATAAATTGGAGTACATCTGAATATGTCTCTCGAATGAAAATATATATTGAATTTTTAGAAATATGCATGCCAATGGCAGATATGCACATACTTGAGATGGGTTCAGGAATGGGTTATTTGCTAGAGTTATTTGGTAGGCGTGGTTGCCATGTTACAGGTATTGAAATCTCAGAAGCATTTGCAGAATATTCACGTAACCTTCTGCAAACACAACATATATCAAATGAAATTATTTGTTGTTCATATTATGAGGCAGATAATTTAAATAAGCAATATGATATTGTGGTATTTGATGCTTCATTTCATCATTGCCACGATCCAATGTCAGTATTAAAAATGCTTTATGCAAAAGTATCAGACGAAGGTAGTGTCTTTTTTCTAAACGAACCAATACATGATAATTATGACAGACCTTGGGGAGTGGTACGTTATGATGGTGAGTCGCTTCTACAAATAAGAGCACTCGGATGGTTAGAGTTTGGGTACAGAGCCGATTTCTTTGCTGAACTTTTATGCCGAGCAGGCTTCAATTTTGTTAGCACTCACGATATGAGCAATGGTAGCAAATTATTTGTAGCTCGCAAAAAAGTAACTGTAGCAGACGATAATTATCAACAGTAAGTGTGTATTGCCACTGGGGAAAATGACAAGCTTTAGTTGAGAAATTAAAAATTTAGATAACATAAGTCATATTAAATGTTGATTGAAAAGAAGGACTAATGAAAGCACTAATAATCGGTGTTGCCGGATTTGTAGGCAAGCATTTATGTAATGAACTCATAAAAGCAGGATGGGAAGTGCACGGAACAAAGCTGCCTGAAGAGACAGCAACTCCGGGCATTCCTGTACTTGAGCTCGATATATTAGAAATCAACTCTGTAAAAGATGTGCTGAAACAGACGGAGCCGGATTGCATATTCCATCTTGCAGCGCAAAGCTCAGTTGCGGTATCGTGGAAGTTGCCTGCACTTACAGTTGATGTAAATATTAAGGGTGCCTTAAACATTCTTGAAGCAGTTCGAGAAATGGAGAAGGCACCTCGAGTGCTATTAATAGGCTCCGGTGATGAATATGGTTATATATTGCCGGAAGAGTTACCACTAGATGAAAACACTACGCTTCGCCCCGGTAATGTGTATGCATGCACTAAAATCGCACAGGGAATGTTGGGGCAAGTATATGCGAAGGCGTATGGTCTAGAAATTGTTGTTGTAAGAGCATTTAACCACATTGGACCCGGTCAAACTGATACATTTGTCGTTCCCAGTTTCTGTAAGCAGGTTACAGAGATTGAGGCTACGGGTAGTGAAGGGACCATTCAAGTAGGGAATCTAGAGGCTAAGCGCGACTTTACAGATGTGCGAGATGTAGCTAAGGCATATCGTATGCTTGCTGAAAAAGGTAAGAGTGGAGAAATATATAATGTCGGAACTGGCAAAGCTATAGCAATTGCAGATATACTGAACATGATTATTGCTCAATCAGAAGCTAAAATCCACATTGAACAAGACGCGGCAAGGATGCGCCCATCAGATGTGCCTATAATTGAACCGAATATTTCAAAAATAACGGTATGTACCGGATGGAAACCAGAGATTGCGATGGAGGTAACAATTACAGATATACTTAATGAATGGCGAGGTAAGTATGAATAGTATGCACCAGCAATGGGAGAGAGCATTGAAGGGCACGGCAGACGAGCAAGTGCTCGCTCAAATGACACATGATGAAATAGAAGGCGCATTTTCCGGAAGTATAGTTTTTGGTACCGGTGGACTTCGTGGCATAATGGGGATTGGCACGAATCGATTAAACCGATATACAGTACAAAGAATGATACAAGGGCTTGCAAAAATAATATTAACATCAGACGCACCAAAGAGTGTTGGTGTTAGTTTCGATACTCGCTACAACTCATCTGAGTTTGCCAAATATACTTGTGAAGTGCTTGTAGCCTACGGTATTGAAACATTTATATTTGATAAAGCCATGCCAACACCGACTTTGAGCCACGCAATCCGATTGATGAATTTGGGTTGGGGTGTAGTTATAACTGCCAGCCACAACCCTCAACAGTATAATGGTATCAAAGTATACGACAGACACGGAGTGCAGGTGACTGACGGTGTGGCTAACGAAATAACCAAATCAATTGGCACAGTAGAGTTTTTTGAATGTTTGCCAACAGGAATGACCGCTACTGTGAAAGTGTTTGATGACAAAGTCAATGAAGCATATATAAACCAAATAGTGTCTTTTGCATCAAGCTCTGACAAATCTAACCCCTATCCCCTAACCTCTAGCCCCTATAAACTAGTATACTCTGCATTACACGGAGCAGGAGCGAACGCGTTGCCAACTGCTCTGGAAAAACTTGGATTTTCTCCTGTATGTATTCAAATGGAGCCTGACGGTTCATTTGGAGGTCTAAAGACACCAAATCCTGAGGAGCCTGTAGTATATGAAGTAGCACTGGAAGAAGCAAAAAAGATAGACGCAAAACTACTTTTAGCCACAGATCCAGATTGCGACAGAGTAGGCGTAATGATTAAAACTCAAGATGGTTTCAAACTATTAAGTGGCAATCAAATTGGCGCATTACTTATTGATTATCTTGCAGTGACAAGAGGTGTTATGCCGGGGGATACTGTGATATCAACAATTGTTTCGGGTATGCTTGGCGAGCTAGTATCCAAAGAGCATGGACTTGAGTTTGTACGATTGTTAACGGGATTCAAATACATAGGCGAGTACATTGAAAACATGTCGGAAGGAAAGCAATTTTTCTTTGGATATGAGGAAAGCTGTGGGTATCTTGCCGGTGATGGAGCACGCGATAAAGATGCAACAATTGCATCAGCTCTTATAGTAAAAATGGCAGAATACTATGATGCAAAGGGAATGACGTTATTTGACCGCCTACAAGAAATTAGTGAAAAATATGGGTATTGCCTAGAGTCATTGACGAGTGTTGATATTTCACAAAACGATCAAAAGGAAGTAATGTCAAAACTTCGAGAAAAAATAAGGTTAAGCAGTGGTGAAAAGAATGCAGAAGACTATTTGACAGGATTAAATGGCTTACCAAAATCGAATGTTGTAAAATTATACATCAATAACAGCAATGACAATGAGAATGAGAGCAAAACATGCGGAAAATCATGGGCTGCAGTTCGTCCGAGTGGCACAGAACCTAAGCTTAAACTCTATGTAGGTGTTCATGAAAAAACACTTGAAGAAGCGAAAAATTCGATTAAAATGTTATCAAACAGGTTAATCAATGAATTGGGGGTAAACTAGTTTATGAAAATGATTATTATGGCAGGTGGATCCGGAGCGCGATTGTGGCCACTAAGTAGAACACATTATCCGAAGCAATTTTTGAAACTTTCAGGAATGGAAAAATCTATATTTCAGATGACCATAGAGCGTTGCTTGCTTATGGGAAGTTTGGATGACTTATATCTTGTAACAAGCAAGGATTACTTACATCTAGTTCAAGGACAGGTAGAAGAGCTTGGGATGCATTTGCCGATTGAGCAAATCTTACTTGAACCGAAAGCAAAAAATACATTACCAGCCATATTATATGCTGTGCAAGCAATCAGAGAAAAAGGCGATGATATTTGTGCAGTATTTGCATCCGATCATGTTATAGATCATCCACAAATACTCGCAGACACGATTCTTGGAGCTGTAAAGCTGGCATCAAAAGGATTTGTATGTTTTGGTATTACACCTACCGGACCTGAAACAGGATTTGGATACATAAAACCTGGAAAGCCAGTTGTGGGTGGCTTTAAAGTTGAAGTGTTCAAAGAAAAACCGGATTTGAAAACAGCTGAAGAATATGTGGAAAACGGCTATCTCTGGAATAGTGGCATGTTTATGTTCGACTCCAAGCAATTCTATGATGCTGTAGAAAAATATAATCCTGAAGTCTATGACGCATTCCAAATGACAAGTGTTGAGGAAAAATTCAATAAGACGCCATCAATTTCAGTTGACTATGGGCTAATCGAAAAAATGGAAACTGTTTATGGCGCTCCGATGATAATGGAGTGGAATGATTTAGGAAACTTCACAACATTTTACGATAGATATCATACGAAACAAGATGAATGCGGAAATATATATTTCAATGAAGAAATAATGCTTGATAGTAAGAGAAATCTTGTTTATTCTGAAGGCGATAAAGCAGTGGCACTAATTGGCGTATCGGATGTTGTCGTTGTCGATCAAAAAGATGCTCTTTTAATATGCAATAGAGATGAATCGAAAAAAGTCAAAGATGTTGTGGACATTCTAAAGCAAAGAAAAGACACACGTGCTGACAATCATCTTACGGTATACAAACCATGGGGTGCATATACGATACTAGAAGAGGAAAGTTTTTATAAAGTCAAGCGTCTGACGGTTCTACCAGGCAAACGCCTGAGTTACCAAATGCACTACCATAGAAGTGAGCATTGGATTGTAGCGAGCGGTACAGCAACAGTAGTGATTAATGATGTTGAACAATTAGTGCGAAGCGGAGAAAGTATATATATCAAATCGGGCGAAAAACATAGGCTAATAAATTCTGGCAGTTTATTATTGGAAGTGATTGAAGTGCAAAACGGACAATATCTTGGAGAAGATGACATTGTACGTTATGAGGACGATTTCATACGTTAAGGTGGTAACAATCGATCAAAAGTGGAGACGATGATATGGATTCAAATAAAATTTTGTCCTATATTGAGCAAATGAAGAATTCTGAATTACCGGATTTTTCAAATGATATTCAAAAATCAAAAGGCATTACGAAATTCATAAAAAGAGTGACACTCAAGCTCACATGGTGGATTGTCAGACCAATGGTTACATATATAAATAATTATAAGGAAACAAACTATGAGATGCTGATGACTTTTTATCATTATACCAAACATCTTGAGATGCATCTTGAAAACACTAACAAATCATATGGGGAAGCGCTTAGAACACATGGAGAAGCATTGGGAGCACACGGAGAGGTACTCAGAGAGTACGAAAAAAGACTTGAAACGCAAAAAAATGAAATTGCAACACATGATAATACGATCAATGAATTAAACAAACAGATAATCAAGTCCCAAGAAAATTATGAACAGTGGATTGCTTTGAATGAACCAACAGAGTTTGAACTGAAATGTCAAAGAGGGCAACGATTTGAATATACTCCAATAATCGATTTGATTTTTAAGGCAGAGGAGTTGCAACCTAATCGACTACGAGATTTGATTTATTCTCTGAAAGTACAAACATACAGCAGATGGAATCTCTTCATCCTTACAAGTAGTGATGTTCTTGTGGAGAAGGTTGAAGAGCTGAGAGCAAGTGATGATAGAATAAAGTGTAATCATATAGAAACCACTATAAATGATAACAATATAACCAATTTTGCTATTCGAGAAACTACTGGTGATTACATCGGATTCATAAGTGCCGATGATATATTTGCTCCATTTGCATTATACGAAGTTGCCAAGAAAATCAACGAATATTTAGATGCTGAACTATTGTATGGTAATGAGGATAAAATAACGGATGGTGGGAGATGTGAACCGGTATATAAGCCTGGCTTTGCTCCGGACACACTAAGATCAACAAACTACATTGGGAACTTTTTTATTATCAAAAAAAGTACGCTTGCACAAGTTGTAAAGCATATGGAGTACACCGCAGATACATTTTATGAAATGTTACTGCGAACTGTTGAGATAACAAGTAGTGCCTATCATATTTCAATGATTCTCAACCATAAATCTATATCAAAAGCTCATGACATAGATAAGTATGCAATAACAAAAGGTGCTAATTCAGAGCTCATCAAGTCGCATATATCAAGGAAGTATGGACTCAAAGCGGCGGTTAGATACATTGGTATTGAAGATATTTATAGAGTTGACTATGAAGTGATTGGAAGTCCGAAAATATCAATTCTGATTCCAAATAAAGATTATGTACAGTTCCTTAAGACCTGTATTGATTCAATTCAAGAGCTGACAACGTACAAAAACTACGAAATAGTAATAATTGAAAATAACAGTTCAAATCAAGAAACATTTGAGTACTATAATGAACTTGAAAAAACAGATAAAATACGAGTTTTGCATTATCCGGAAAAAGGATTTAACTACCAAAAAATCATAAATTTTGGTGTCAAAAATTGCGAGACGGATTATATTTTGCAATTAAACAATGACATGGAGCTTATCACCCCAAACTGGCTTGAGCTAATGCTCGGATATGCGCAGAGAAACGATGTTGGAGCAATTGGAGTTAAGCTATATTATCCTGATATGAGTATACAGCACGCTGGCGGAGTATTTACAAATGACGAGCATGTATGTGATCATATATTTCGCTACATGCCAAGAAATGCACACGGTTATGGAAATCGCGATGTACTAACACAAAATATGAGTTGGGTAACCGGAGCATGCTTGATGTGCAGCAAAGAGCTATATGAGGATATAGGCTATATGAATGAAGATTTCGAAATTTCATATGGAGATGTTGACTTTTGTATGAAAATCATAGAAAATGGGAAGTCAATAATATTTAATCCATTTGTTGAGCTAATCCATTACGAGGGCAAAACCAGAGGAGCATGTGAAACAATGGAAGAGCTACTTGTGTTTATTAGAGAACGTCAAATGTTGACAGATAAGTGGTATAAGCAGATAGGACAAGGCGATTCGTACTATACTCCAGGGGCAGATAAGGTGTTTTTCTCCAACAACGAAAGAGAGTAGTTCAATATATGAGTAGATGCAATGACTGCGAAAAAGATTTGGTGATTCATGACTTGCAAAAAAAGCTGGCTCTTATAAAGCGATACTTAGCGCCGTTTTTATGGTTGCGAAGACTGTTGAAAAAAACATTCAAAATTATAAAAAGAACAAATAACGAAACGGGATTAAATAACACTAGTAAAAATGATGAAAATCCTGAAAAGAACAACATAGATACATTACGAACGTTTATGCAAGGAAAACAAATAAGAGAGTCAGTTTTGTACATTGATCACGGTGTGGGTGGTGGTTGCAACCAGTATTTGGATTTGCATATAGCCGAGAATACAATAAGCGTTACGTATCTCGTTCGATATAATATTAATTCTGGAAGATATGACATAAATGTTTACTATGATAGTGAATCAATTTCGTTTTCCCTTACAACAATTGATGATGTATTTGCGATTATAAATTCGCAAGGTATTAAAAAAATCACACTAAACAATATCATTTCATTTCCAGATACGTTAAACATACTAAAAAGATTGATAGACGCAAAAAAAAGACGCAATATCGAAGTGACAATGCATATTCACGATTACTTTTCAGTATGCCCTACTTTTTACTTATTAGATAAAAATCAAAACTACTGCGGACCGTTGGAATTCAAAGAATGTGAAAAATGTTATCCGAGCAGCGGAGAGATGATTCCGCCAGTACTGAGGGTAGAAACCGGCATTCAGGAATGGCGCAAATTATGGAAAGAGTTTTTGTTTGAATGTGATACCATTGTTGTATTTTCTGAGAGTTCGAAAAGCATACTAGAAGCAGTATATGGAAACCTACCACAGATTAAAATAATTCCGCATACAGTTGATTATATTGAAAAAGTTGACAGAACATCAAAATCGACAAATACAATAAATATTGGCATATTAGGTGATGTTGTTTATCATAAAGGCTCTTTAATTTTAGGAGAGATGGTGAATATTGCTGCAGATGAGGAGCGGTATAGCAATGTTAGATTTGTTTTGTTTGGCACAGTGCATCCTTCGATTGAAAGCAATGTTTTCATTGAAACAGGCAATTACAGTAAAGAGAACCTTCCTGCGCTAACTATAGAAAATGATATTGATATTTTTATTGTCCCATCCATATGTCCGGAAACATTTTCATATACGACCCAAGAAATAATTGAAATGAATATGCCGGTTGCGTGTTTTGACTTGGGGGCTCCTGCAGAACGAGTAAAAAATTATGATAAAGGACTTATAGTGTCGGAAACTACAGGGAAATGCGCATTAGAAACGATTGTAAACTGGTATGATTTGAATGAGATATAGATTTACATAAGGAGAAATTTGATAGCATGTTTGAAGGTAAAACCATACTAATAACGGGAGGGACCGGTTCATTTGGAAATGCCGTTGTGAAACGTTTTCTTAACACGGATATTGGAGAGATACGCATACTAAGTCGTGACGAAAAGAAACAAGACGATATGCGAAAAGCGTATCAAAACACAAAGCTAAAGTTTCATATCGGTGATGTACGTGGATATGAAAGTGTACGTTCGGCAATGGAAGGCGTTGATTATGTTTTTCAAGCAGCGGCACTAAAACAAGTTCCCTCATGCGAATTTTTCCCAGGGGAAGCTGTGCGTACGAACATTTTAGGAACAGAAAACGTTGTAAATGCAGCAGTCGATGCGAATGTTAAAAATGTCATATGCTTATCAACAGACAAAGCGGTTTATCCAATAAATGCAATGGGCATGTCAAAAGCATTGATGGAAAAAATAGCACTTGCAAAGTCCAGAAGCTCAAGGGAAACAATAATTAGCGTGACACGCTATGGAAATGTAATGTGTTCACGTGGCTCCGTTATTCCACTCTTTATAGATCAGATAAAGAAAAATGAGCCTATAACAATAACTGATCCTGAAATGACTCGCTTTATGATGTCTCTAGAAGATGCTGTTGACCTAGTACTATTTGCATATAAGGAAAGTAAAGGCGGGGAAGTATTCGTACAGAAAGCACCGGCAAGTACTATACATGATCTTGCAATTGCACTATGTGAACTGTTCGGTGTAGAACCTAACATAAAGAATATCGGCACAAGGCATGGGGAAAAGCTATTTGAATCGCTATTGACCAGAGAAGAAATGGCGATTTCAAGGGATTTGAAGGACTATTACATGATTCCACTTGACAATCGAGATTTAAATTACGGAAGTTACTTCAATGAAGGTCAACAATCGATTTCTGCAGCAGATGATTATACATCCCATAATACAAAAAGATTAACTATCCAGGAAATGAAGGATATGTTGTTAACATTGGACTATGTGAAAAGTCAGCTGGCAGGTAAAGAATATAGCGAAGGATTTTAGAAAAAGAGAAATTTGAAGATTGTAGGAAAATGAATTAATATGAATCCGCTGGTGTCCATAGTAATACCTGTTTATAATGGTAGTGACTTTTTAGAGGAAGCAATAGACAGTGCCCTTTCACAAACATATAGTAACATTGAAGTTATTGTTGTTAACGATGGCTCTACAGACAACACTGCTAAAATAGCAATGCAGTATGGTAGCAAGATAAGGTATTTCGAAAAAGAAAATGGAGGAGTTGCTACTGCACTTAATATGGCTATAGAAAATATGAGTGGCGAATATTTTTCGTGGCTGTCACATGATGATTTATATATGCCGGAGAAAATTGAGAAAAATATTTTAGCGTTAAGCGAAAGAGGAATAAGCAAACGCCAAATTGTATATTCTGCATATATGCATATTGATGAAGAGGGAAGTCATATCAGTACTATAAATGCAAGAACTGCACATTTGGAAGTCAATACGGAATACTGGTTGTTTCCGTTGTTGACCGGAATGGCTAACGGTTGCACACTTATGATTCATCGCTCACATTTTGAAAAGCACGGTGTCTTTAAAGTTGAACTAGAGTGTGTGCAAGATTTTGAGTTGTGGCATAGAATGTTTAGAGACGAAAGGTTGGTTTATGTGGATGAGCCATTAATTAAAAGCCGCATCCATAAACGACAAACAGGGCAAACATCTGACAAAGCAATACCAGAAGGTCTAGAGCTATGGCATAATATGCTTGCGTCATTAACAAAAGATGAAATTTACAAGCTTGCCGAAACAGAACAAGATTTTTGGAATAGACAGGCAGCCTTTTTGATGCACACACCGTATGGTATGCTTACCGAATACTGTCAACGCAGATTTGCGGAAGGTGAAGGAAATTGCGATAAAGAGCAGATGAGTAAAGCACGACTCAACATATTTGCACGCTTGGATTCTGCTGTAAAACTTCATGGAATTATGGGAGTGTTGAAACTATTACTTAAAAAAATTATGACAAAATTGTTTCATAAACACAAAGGATAAAAGCGTGAGTATTGCGAATATTAAGTGGCTATGTTAGTATTACTGAGCTAGAATAAGCAAATTATGGAGGAGTATTGATTTGAAGAAACGTTTACTGATACTTGGAGGAACAGGATTACTAGGAAGTGCGGTAGTAAGGCACTTTATGAGTAGTAATGTTTTCGAAAGCATGTCTACTTGTCGCAATAAGACAGTGAGTATAGATGAGAATGCAATTATTTTTGATGCATTATCTGATAATCTCGATGAGCTACCAAAAAACTATGATTATGTTATTAACTGCATTGGTGTAATAAAGCCGTTTATGGCACAAGACCCTATTGCAGCAATTAAGCTAAATGCATTATTACCTTGGCAGATTGCGCAGTGGTGTAATGAAAATGACATGAAGCTCATGCATATAACATCTGACTGTGCATTTTCTGGAAAAAGAGGGAAATACAAGGAAGAAGATTTGCACGATGCACTTGATGCATACGGAAAAAGCAAATCACTTGGCGAGTGCACATCAGAAGCAATGGTTATCCGCACAAGTATAATTGGTGAGGAAGTTCATAAAAACGCCAGCCTAATTGAATGGGCGAAGAGTCAAAAGGGGAAAACTGTGAGCGGATACACTACTCATCTGTGGAACGGTGTCACAACAAAAGAATATGCATTAATATGTGAGAAGATTATAGAAAACAATCTGTTTGAAAAAGGTCTATTCCATGCATTTGCGAAAGATGATGTTTCAAAATACCAAATGCTAGAATACTTTGACAAGAAATTCAATCTTAACTTAGATATAAAAGAAGATGCACCGGAACCTGTCGACCGCACACTAAGAACGTCCAATGAACTTAATGGCAAGTTGGGAATTCCAACAGTCGAACAAATGATAATGGAATTATAAGAGGTAGTAGTGTGAAAAAACTTAAACTAATGACAATAGTTGGTACAAGGCCGGAACTTATAAAGCTCTCTGAGATAATCAAAGCCTGTGACAAATACTTCAACCACGTACTCGTGCATACCGGACAAAATTATGACTATACACTCAACGAAGTGTTTTTTAGCGATTTGAGGCTAAGAGCACCTGATCATTATTTAAATGTTGTGGGGAACGACCTAGGAGAAACGATTGGTAGCGTAATCTCAAAAAGTTATGCAATATTGTGCGATGAAAAACCAGATGCTCTTCTCATTTTGGGAGACACGAACTCCACCCTTTGTGCAATATCTGCTAAGAGACTTAAAATACCAATTTTTCATCTAGAAGCAGGAAACAGATGCTTTGACGAAAACCTACCGGAAGAAGTCAATAGGCGAATAGTTGACCATACAAGTGATATAAACCTAGCGTACTCTGAACATGCTCGACGAAATCTTCTTGCGGAGGGATTGAAAAGAGAGCATGTCTTTGTTGTTGGATCACCAATGGCTGAAGTTATTAGTGTGCACATGGAAAAGATAAACAGCAGTAATATACTAAATGAGTTGGGACTTGAGCAAAAAAAATATATATTACTTTCTGCACATAGAGAGGAAAATATCGACATTGAAAAAAACTTCCTCTCATTAATGAACGCTATAAACAGTCTTGCAGAAACATATAATATGCCGATTATTTACTCTACACATCCCAGAAGCAAAAAATTCATAGAAAAGCGCAACTTTAAGTTTCATTCACTTGTGCGAAGTCTCAAACCATTTGGTTTTACGGATTATAATTTCTTGCAGAAAAATGCATTCTGTGTTGTATCAGATAGCGGAACACTGCCTGAAGAAGCCAGTTATTTCGATTTTCCAGCTGTATCAATAAGAACAAGCACAGAGCGACCCGAAGCAATGGATAAGGGTAATTTTGTAATTGGCAGTATAACATCAGACAGTGTTAAACAGGCAGTTGATGTTGTGGTGCAAATGGCGAAAGACTGTAGAGTAGGTGCATCTGTACCGGATTATGTTGAAGATAATACGTCAACAAAAGTCGTGAAAATAATTCAAAGTTATACTGATATAGTGAACATGATGGTATGGAGGAAGTAGAATGGAGCGAGAAACATCTATGAAAGATTGGAATCCGTTGGTTTCAATAGTCATTCCTGTCTATAATGGTGCAAATTATCTACATGAGGCAATAGATAGTGCGCTTGCTCAAACATATAAAAATTGCGAAATCTTAGTCGTAAATGATGGTTCTGATGACAATGGGGATACAGAAAGAATTGCCTTATCTTATGGTAATAAAATTAGATATTTCACAAAGCCAAATGGTGGTGTGGCAACGGCGCTTAACATGGGAATAGAGAATATGCTAGGTGATTATTTTTCGTGGTTAAGTCATGATGACTTGTACACATCTGATAAAATACAACAGCAGATACGTATTCTGAATAAGCATGATGATAAAACAACTATATTGGCGTGTGGTTTTCAAATTATAGATAAAGACGGAAAGCACTTGTTAGATATAGACCCACTTGGTGCAGGACAATTTACACAACAGCAATTAAATACTCCATTGTTTGCTTTATTCCAAGATGCAATACACGGGTGCTCGTTATTAATTCATAAAAGTCACTTTGACAGAGTCGGTATATTTGATGTAGCTCATAAAACTACACAAGACTACGACTTGTTTTTTAGAATGATGCGTAATCAAAGTTTTTACTTTCATGAAGGATTGTCGGTGATTAGTCGCAGTCATGATGAACAAGGAAGCAAAAAAGTGATAGAACTCCATGCTAAGGAATGTGACGAACTGTGGATAAATATAATGAGCATACTTAGTAAAGAGGAAATGGTGCAATTATCAGGCAGTGAGGTCGATTTCTACCGTTTTCGGATAAGAAGATTTGAAGTAAGTGTATTGCCATATGAGAAAGCGATTTCTTATACGGAAGATAGAATTGTTGAACTAATTAATGCAGATGATGTTAGCGATTCTATAGAGCATTTCAAAGAATTTTCACTTCTTTTACACAATATTTCAGATGAATATGAAAAACAGCTGCAGCAAGCATTGCACAACCAATCCGTACAGCTAAATGCTACAATGGTGGAACAGATGAATGTGGCAACACAGCAAATGATAGAATTGGTAAGACAAAACAATAGAAGACCAATACGAAGTTTTTTTGTAAAAGCATTGCGTTTTATTTACAGAGTAATCAGGAAAATATTTTCAATACTTGGTCTTAAAAATGTTGCAAAGCGAAACGGAATTTTTAGGCGTTTGCAGGAAAAAGGGGTAGTTGAAAAACTTAGTCACAAAGAATGAGGTAGGAAAATGAATATAATGCTTTTCACGGAAATTCCTCCATGCACGAACTACACGGCTGGCATTGTTCTGAATGATATGTGTGAATTTTTACTTGAAGGTGGACACAATGTAAGTTGCTTTTACATTCACAGTCCGCTTGAGTTTAATATTCCTGATGACAAAAAGGAAAGAATAAATTTTAAAAGTGCTGAAAAACCTTTTGAATATTGGGGACATAAAAAGTACAGTTTTATACAATCTCTTCTGGGAAATAATATTAAAGTTCGCTCGCATCTGAAAGCAATTGTAGATGATGTTACTGCATTTGTGCAACAAAATAGTGTTGATTTAATTTGGGTTGTAGTTCAAGGTCAGAGCATAATCAAATTAACGAGACCTATCAGTCAAAACACAGGGGTTCCATATGTAGTGCAATTGTGGGATCCACTCATATGGTGGTTAACTGAAACGAAATGCGACATTTTCACTCGAGCATTAGTATTTCGAGAGTATAAACGTGTTATCAAAGAGTCAGAGTGCCTTATTGCGGCATCATGGGCAATGGCAGAAGGATATCAAAAGAAATATAAATGCAAAAAAAGCATTCCAGTAATTAGAGGGTTTGAGACTGGTCGCATGAATCCAACACGCTCTAAAGACGATGGCAGATATATCATTGCCATGAGCGGTCAAATGTATGCTGCCGAAGAGCTAAAAACACTGATTGGTGCACTAAGGTCTCTTAATTGGACGATTAACGACAAGACTGTGTGTTTGAAACTTTATGGGCATGAATTTAATCTTGAACTTGAAGAAGGAGATAACGTCGAGTTGCTTGGGTGGTACAAACAGGCAGAACTATTGCAAGAACTGGCAAATGCAGACTTGCTCTATTGTCCATACAAATTCGATACCTCATTTGAAGAAGTTGCTAAGTTCTCATTTCCAAGTAAGCTATCAACATATTTGAAAACTGGTGTTCTGGTATTATTCCATGGACCGGAGTATTCATCACCTCAGAAATTTTTGGAAGAGAATAATGCTGCGTACTTATGTAATAGTAACAATATACATGAAGTTTCACAAACACTGGTAAATATTGATAATGATCAACAGAGTAGTGAAATTGTAACAAACGGATACGAAGCATTCTTGAGCCATTTAACACTCGATAAGATGAAAGAAAATTTTTATAAGGCGCTAGGTCTTGGATGATAAATTGTGTTTTGATATTGCAAGAATAGGTTAATAAATTAATGTATACTAATACGAGGCAGGTGTTCCGGATGAATATAGTTCATGTAAATAATGTTGACCTTATTGGTAGCAGGTTCAATGGACACGATTTGCAGATAGAATTGAATAAAAGGGGGATTTCCAGCAAACAGATTGTTATTGAAAAACTCGGATGCGATAACAGAACTACGCCACTATACTCTAACTTAAATAACTCAATAGTTGGCAAGATGTGTATTGAGTTTGAAAAAGCGTTATCAATTAGAGCATTAGTTCACCCGCACGGTTGGCACATGATGAAAACTCCGGAGTTTGTCGAAGCGGATATTATACATTATCACCTAATTCACAACAATTTGTTATCATTAGCAATGTTGCCTGATTTAGTTAGGATGAAACCGACAGTGATAACGTTACATGATGCGTGGATTTTTTCTGGGCACTGTGTGCATTCGCTTGGTTGTGAGAAGTGGCGATATGGGTGTGGAAAATGTGAAAAACATGATGTAAGCTTTCCAATCATTGAAGACACAACGTCTTTCATGTGGAAAGTGAAAAAGAGAGTTTTCGAAGATATCACTTTAGATGTAGTTGTTGCATCGAAATATATGTTAAATATGGCAAAAACAAGTCCAATAACCAGGCATTTGGAAAATATGCATTATATTCCATTTGGTATTGACGAAGACATGTTCGTTGAGTCTGATGATAAGGGTCAAGTTCGTAAGCAACTAGGAATAAATTGTGATGATTTTGTTATACTACTAAGGACAGATCCTTCGCCGTTTAAAGGAATGGACATTATCACAAAAATGTTAGATGAACTTTGCACAAACAAGCCGATTACATTGCTAACTGTGGGACAAGGCGAAATGCTAGTAAAATACAGTGATAAATTTACTATAAAACAGTTTGAGTGGATTACTAATGATGAATTGATGGCACAAGTCTATCAAGCCTGCGATATCCTGGTGATGCCATCAAAAGCAGAGTCATTTGGGATGATGGCGGTGGAGGCTATGGCTTCAAAACGTCCAGTCATTGTCATGGATGGTACAGCGCTTCCAAGTGTTACATTTGCGCCGGATTGTGGAATAGTTATTCCGCGAGAAAATTCACACATTGCATTGAAGCATGTGGTAGATCGCTTAATTCAAAATCCACAAGAGTGTACCGTGCGTGGGAAAAAGGGACGAGAACTAGTGGAGAAACACTATAAATTCCAAACATATGTGGATAAGCACATTGATTTGTATTATGATATTTTAAAACGATAAAAGGAGTATGCAATGAGAATAGTGCATGTGAATGATAACGATTTGTTCAGCAATCGTTTTAATGGACATGATATGCAAATTGAATTAAACAAGCGTGGAATACAAGCAAACCAGTTTGTTATGACAAAGTGGGGAGAAAATGCAAACACAATACCTCTAACGAAACCATTTGAAGAGCCATTTTTAAGAGGTAATTGCGTGGAGATGGAGAGAAAATTGTCAATTAATGCAATGGTATATCCCTATGGCTGGAGACTATTGCAACATCCAGTTTTCCATAGTAGCAGCATAGCTCATTATCATCTTTTCCATAATCACCTTCTATCAATGGCAATGCTTTCTGAGTTGACAAGTGCAAAACCGACAGTGTTTACAATTCATGATCCTTGGATATTTTCCGGTCATTGCATCTATTCACTAGGCTGTAATAAATGGAGATACGGCTGTGGCGATTGCCCGGATTTAGATTTACACTTTCCGATGCTATACGACAATACAGAGTTTATGTGGAAAGTAAAAAAGAAAATATTTTCAACGATTGATATTGATATTGTTGTTGCATCGAAATATATGCTGAATATGATACAGCAAAGCCCAATAACTAAGCACTTTAGAAATGTTCACCATATACCATTTGGTATTGATGTTGACTTATTTTCCTCAAATCGTCGTTCACGTGAAGCAATACGGCACAAACTTGATATACCACAGGACCATTTTGTGATGTTCTGCCGTGCAGAAACTTCACCATATAAAGGATTTAACATAGTTAATGAAATGCTTGATATACTGACGCCAACGGCACCCTTAACATTAGTGACAGTAGGTGAAGATACACTACTTGAAAAAAGGCATCTAGACATATATAACGTAAAGCAATTTGGTCGTGTTACCGACGATAGTCTTATGGCAGACTTATATTGTGCTTGTGATGTTTTTTTAATGACATCACAAGCTGAAGCATTTGGCCTAATGGCTATTGAAACGATGGCATCTAGCAGACCACTAGTTGTCATGGATGGAACCTCGCTTCCGGATGTCACATTTGCACCGGAATGTGGTATTTGTATATCGAGAGAAAACCCTGTCAATGAGTTAAAATCGACCATAGAAAGGCTAATGCAGTCACCTGACGAGTGCCGCACCCGTGGTGAAAAAGGTCGTGAATTAGCGGAGAGACATTATCGATTTGAAGATTATGTAAATAGACATGTCGAGTTGTATAAAGAAATAATTGGAAGGAAAAAATGATACCTTTGAAAGATATTCCGCCTACGCTATGCTAAGAGGCGGGTAAGATAAATATGTTGAACGAGCTGAGATATTGAGAGAGAAAGGCACAAACCGGAGCAAGTTCTTTAGAGGTGAAATTGATAAATACTCATGGGTTGACTGTGGATCAAGCTACTTGCCTAGTGAGTTTAATGTGGCATATCTCATTGCTCAACTTGAACTTGCAGAACAAATAACGTATAATAGACTGGAGAGTTGGAATAACTACTATAGTCTGTTATTGCCACTGAGAGAGCGAGAAATCATTGAACTACCTTATGTTCCTGATGAATGAATATGGACATAACGGGCACATCTTCTATATTAAAGTGAAAAATCTAAATGGTTAACTATTTAAGAAAAATGGAGGTAGTTAATGCAAAATAATATCGAAAAGAATCGTCTAAAACTTAATATATTGATATTGTTTGCTTTAGCACTTTCATTTTTGTTTTTCTTATATTTAACGACAACAGTGAATGTTTTGCCAAGAATTGGAATGATAAGAGTCGGATATTTCTATGCCTTTGGCTGGATATTACCCGGTGTTGCCATTATGGCTATCCTAAATTTTAAAAAGCTATCTTTTACTGAAGTTTTTGGGCTTGGATGTGTGGTAGGCTACTGTTATAATATTGCATTATACTATCTGTTATTTCCTTTTGGGTTAGGAAACTTCACAAGTATGGTTGTTCTTATTGTTGGCTTAGCATCAATAGTAATAATTATATTGAAAAGAAAGTATTTATTGTCTCTATTCTTTGACAGGCAAGGATTTATTATATGTACGGTGTTTTTTGTTCTAATAATGGTGTTGAAGTTCTTTGTTTTTGACTTGGAGAGCTTATTACCAACGGCAATTCCGTTGAATGTTTATTATCAGGACTTGCTTTTTTGGATAGGAGATGCTGCTGCGTTAAGTCATTCATACCCTCCACTATCAGTACGAATGGATGGTATGGCAAGAAATTACCATTATTTCTCAAGTATTCAAATGGTTGTAATGAATGCAGTGACAGGAGTCAGTTTTGTAAGAATTGGATTTGCTTACCAATACTTAATGCCACCGATTTTGTTAAGCTTTAGTGCATACATGTTTGTCAAACGGGTAGTTCCAAATAATAAATATGTGGTATTATTCATGCTGGTTTTATTTTTTTGCTTGGGTGAGCGGATAAGTCTTGGGCGGGGGATTAACAGCTTTCCTTTCCATATGTTCATATGGCCATGGGGTGGATTTAATATTGCATTGGCGATTAGTATGTTTGTATTTTTTCTGCTCACTGTTCAAATGGAACAAACAAAGACATGCATAAAGTGCGTAGTACTAGCTGCAGTGCTAGTCGGAGTGTTGACGGGGACGAAAGCTCCAAATGCTGTGGTTGCCATAGCGGGGGGAGGAGTACTGTGTCTTTTTTGGATTATTAAGCAAAGACAAGTGAAAAACGCAATTATTTATGGCATTAGCTGCTTAATTGCATTTGTTGCTGTTTATCTTCTTGTAATTTACGCTCCGGGGCGCGTAGGAGATGGCACTTCAAATATATTTGGACATATCGGGCTTGTATTAGAATTAAATGAGGCTCTCTTGTTGTTAGGAGATCAGGCAAGTAATAGCATTACATTAATATTATCAACACTGCAGTGGTCATTTTGGGTAAACTCAACGATTTATATTATATTTTTTATTGGGATTATCTTATCGGTGGTTCATTGGCGCAGAATCGACGCTATCGAAATTTTGGCATTTTCAGTAGCACTGGCAGGATTGGCTTGTACATTGATGTTTTTTCACCATGGTGTTTCACAAATATACTATATTCAGGCATCATTCCCATTTGCATTACTATTTGGGATATATTGTATTTATAAATATCGGGAAAAATTGCTTTCGAACAAAACTCAGAGAGCAGTATTAGGAAGCGTCATGTCGCTATTTATTGTTTCAGGACTAATCACCTCATATTATCGATACTTGCCGTTTGTTATAAGTGGAGTTGAAAAACTGAGACATCGAACAGAAGAACCACTTACATACCTAAGAGACAATTCGTCTATTGATGCCATAATAGGAGATGATTGCGTTTTGACGTTTGAGCACCCCAATGCGTTGACAAATAGTGACTATGAGGCTCTCACATGGTTGAGAGATAATTCGCCATATGATGCATTGGTGGCCGGAGATCGTTTCTTAGTAACAGAAATAAATTTGAGTTTTATAACCAGCGCCTTTTCTGAACGCCGAGTATTCATCGAGGGTATAGGATTTATGAGGGTGGATAATGAAACAAGAAGGGAAGCGATTCGCAGGAGAGATATCATGATTAATGTGATGCATGGTGATGTAAATGCAATATCTGAGCTAAAATCAGAAGGTGTTGACTATCTAATACGCACAAATTGGTTGTTTCCATATTTTGACTTGCCGGAAGATATGGGATATATTGTTTTTGCGAATGAGAGTGTAACGATATATTCCCTAGGTTCGTAGCGACCATTTAGATTATAGTGCAAAGAAATATAAGACGGTGTTGGAGTTTGTTATTATGTATGATTTAAGCCAAGTCATAGTTCATCCGGATATGCATGTAATTGATGCTATGGCTGTAATTAATGAAAACGGGAAATGTATTGCATTTATTTGTGAAAACAACCGATTGCTGGCAACAGTTACTGATGGAGATATCCGTCGACATATATTAAGCAAGGGTGATTTAAATGTTCCGGTTTCAAATGTTGGTAATTATCAATTCAAGTTTGCAAAATTAGAGCATGACGTCGAATATTTAGAAAAGCTGAGAAAAAAACAGAGACTTACGTGCATACCAATTCTCGATGACGATGGTCGGCTTGTGGATGTTTATTTCCCGTATGAGTGCGAGAAAAAGCAGAAGCACTGTTTAGATATTCCGGTAGTTATAATGGCAGGAGGAAAAGGAACGCGATTAGCTCCTTTTACTGATGTTCTGCCAAAACCACTGATACCTATCGGTGATATGACAATTACTGAGCATATAATGAACCGGTTTTATAACTGTGGGTGTAATGACTTCACGATGATAGTCAACTATAAAAAAGAACTGATAAAGGCATATTTCTCTGAGGTGTTATATAAAGGCAACTTGCTTTTTGTTGATGAAGATGAATTCCAGGGAACGGGTGGCGGACTCAAGTTATTAGAAGGTGTATTTGAAAGCACATTCATCATGACAAACTGTGATGTTATAGTTGATATTGATTATAATGAACTATTAAAGCACCATAGAAATAGTGGAGCAGTCATTACATTGGTCTGTGCTTTTATGAAAGTACGTGTGCCTTATGGAACAATTGAGCTTGACGAGAAAGGAAGCCCTATAAAACTTGTTGAAAAACCGGAATATCCCTTGCTTACCAACACAGGTTTATATGTAATTGAACCGTCGTTTTTAGAGGAAATTCCTTCAAATGCATTTGTACATATCACTGAGTTGATACAGCAACTTATTGATGATGGAAAGTCTGTTGGGGTTTATCCTATTACTGAAAACCAATGGTCAGATATGGGCAGCATTGAAGAAATGGAAAAAATGCGGAACTGGATATCATCATGATGCATAATAGTGAAAAATTAATAATATTGGGAGCAGGTGGACACTGCCGTTCAGTTCTTGACAGTATAGATCGCAAAGTATACACTGATATAGCTATAGTTAGTGCACTGGAAGATGTTGGGAAAGCAGTCTATGGTGTACCAGTAGTCGGAACAGATGATATAATCTGTGAGTTGTTTGATCAGGGCTATACGCAGGCGGTAATTGCAATTGCAGCTTTGGAAAACCCTAAACTACGTGAAAGTCTATATCAATTATGTGAGTCAATAGGGCTACTATTTCCAACAATTATTGATCAAACAGCAATTGTATCTAAAAATGCCACAATTGTTAATGATGGTGTATTCATAGGCAAAGGTGCTATTATAAATGCAGGTGCAATAGTTGGAAGATGTAGCATAATAAATAGCGGCGTAATCATAGATCATGACACTAGCATCGGATGTTTTACGCATGTTGCATCCGGGGTGAGCATTTCCGGCGGAGTTTTTATTGGCAACTATTCGCTCATAGGAGTAGGTAGCTCTGTTATTCAATCAGTTGAAGTTGGTGAAAACACAATTGTTGGTGCTGGAAGTGTTGTTGTAGGGAATATTGAGAGCAATGTCGTGGCATATGGCAATCCATGTAAAGTGATTAAAACCAGAGAGTAAATATGAAACAGGCGATATAAAAATATTAGTAATAGCCAAAGTGAGTAATTTATGATTAAATTTAATGAGCCGCTGTACACTGAACAAGGTGTTACATATATCGTTGATGCTATAAAGGTAAAAAAAAGAACTAACGGAGATGGGGAATATACTAATAAATGCAATAAATGGATTGAAACAAATTTTTGCTCACAAAAAGTGCTACTCACAACTTCTTGCACACATGCTCTTGAAATGGCGGCGTTGCTCATAGAAATAAAAGAAGGCGATGAAATAATTATGCCATCTTATACATTTGTATCTACAGCAAATGCCTTTGTATTAAGAGGCGCAGTAATTGTTTTTGTTGACATACGTACTGACACAATGAACATGGACGAGAAATTGATAGAAGAAGCCATAACAGATAAAACTAAAGCCATTGTGCCAGTTCACTATGCAGGTGTGAGTTGCGAAATGGACAAAATCATGGATATTGCCAGGAAATATCAATTATACGTCATTGAAGACGCAGCTCAAGGGGTAATGTCAAAGTATAAGGATCGTTTTTTGGGCACAATTGGCGACATAGGCTGTTTTAGTTTTCATGAAACAAAGAATTATACAATGGGCGAAGGTGGGGCTGTTCTTATTAAGAATCCGGACTTCGTAGAGAGGGCAGAGATTATTCGTGAAAAGGGAACGAATCGGAATCTGTTTTTTAGAGGGATGGTTGACAAGTACAGTTGGGTCGACATTGGCTCATCTTATCTTCCAAGTGACTTGAATGCAGCCTATTTGTATGCTCAACTCGAAGAGGCAACAGAAATTAACAATAGTAGGTTAAGTGCCTGGAACACACATTATGCTCTGCTAAAAGATTTAGAAAACAGGGGTAACATTAAACTGCCGGTTATCCCGGAGAAGTGTACACATAATGCACACATGTTCTATATAAAAACGGAAAATTTGGAAGTAAGAACGAAGTTAATTAAGCACCTCAAGGATAATGGCATATCAGCCGTCTTTCATTATATTCCACTGCATTCATCAGTAGCTGGAAGAAAGTATGGGCGATTTCATGGTGTTGACAAGCATACAACGAAAGAAAGCGAAAGAATACTAAGATTGCCGATGTATCACGGGATTACGGAAGTGTCATTGCGCAGAGTTGCAGAGACAATATATGGTTTTTATTAAAAGGACATCGAATAACAAATATTCACACTAAAATTCGGAATGTGAGGTGAAACTGAGTGAAAGGGGTTCTTATACTAGGTGCAGGCAATGCACAAATTGATGCCATCGAATACCTTATAGCAAAAGATGGATACGAAGTTCATGTATGTAGTTGGTCTGCAGAAGACAAGGGTGCAAAACTTGCGGATAAATTTGTTCAGATTAATATAACTGACGCAGATAAAATTCAAGAATATGTACATAAAAATAATATTGACTATATCTACTCGATTGGATCTGATTTGGCAATGCCAACAGTTGCGAAAATAAGTGCAAGGCTTGGTTTACCCTGCTTTGTATCTCCAGAGCTTCCGATGATATGCAACAACAAACATTTGCTTCGCGATGCACTAGGTGAAGGGTTTGAAGGCAATATTAGACATATAACTGCAAGAAATCTACCTGACCTCAAAGGCTGGAACCATTATCCATGTGTGATAAAGCCTGTCGATTCGCAAGGGCAACGTGGTGTTTATGAAGTACGAAGTGCCAATGAGCTGGAAAAATATTTCGACGTTTCTATGTCGTTTTCACGATCGAAAAAAGTTATAGTTGAAGAGTATGTCGATGGACAAGAATTCTCAGTTAATAGTTTTTTTTGTCATGGAGAAATGAAGTTTTCTCTTGTTTCGGATCGTATTGTTTTTGATGAATACCCAGGAGGAATCATCAAAGAACATCATGTCCCGTCGTTAATAGACCAAGATGTTAAAACAAAGATTTTAGATTTAGTGAAACGTTCAGCAGAAAGGCTGAATATACGAGAGGGTCCAGCATACTATCAGATAAAATTATTGAAAAACGCTCCAAAAATTATTGAAATTACACCGAGGTTGGATGGCTGTCACATGTGGAAATTAATTAGGCACTATTGCAACGATGACCTACTAGCGTCAACATTTGAATATTTACTTGAAGGCACTGAGCCAATTTTCAAGAGTGATTTTTCAGACAAAAATTTATTGCTGGAGTTTTTATGTGAAAAGCCACAAACAATTTTCAGCAAGAGCAAATATAATGTAGATGGTGCATTGGAATTGGTTTGGTATTATCAAGACGGTGATGAGGTTGTCTCGCTAAACGGACATATGGAAAAATGCGGATACGTAGTTAGGGAGATTGCGAAATGAAATTGATGGTTACGGGAGCATCAGGACTTATTGGTAAAGCATTTATAGATTTATATTCAACTGAATATAATCTCACGGCGCTGACACGTAAAATAAGCTCGACCCTAAATGATAATATTAATTGGGTTGAAACCGATTATACAGTTGATTCGCTGAGTAAAGTTTTATCAGGAGCGGATGCGGTGATTCATATGGCAGGAATACGACTTCCCCCACCCAATGAGGATAATTTCTTGCACTATCTTGATAATATAACTATATCTGAGAATATATTTAAAGCTTGTGTAAACAATAGCATCATGAAAATAGTATGTGCTTCAACGAGAAGTGTCTATAGTGAGCTAAATAAAACGCCTTGGATTGAGTCCGATACTGCTATTCCTGCAAGTTTATATGGGGCTTCAAAGCTTGCAATGGAATCAATTGCCTCTATATACAGTAAAAAATACAAATTAAATATTAAATGTTTACGAATAGCCCAGATTCTTAGTGCAAATGAGCGAAAAGGTTATTTATTGCGTACTCTCTTTGACCGTGCAAAAGCAAATGAGGAACAAATTATATTTGGAACAGGAGAAGGAAAACGAGAATATATATACGTAAAAGATGCGGCACGTTCGTTTTTGCATGCGGTGCAATCGAATGAGCACTACGGTAATTACAATATAGGGACAGATTATGCAATATCTATTAAGGAATTAGCCGAGCAAATAAACAAAACATATGGTTGTGTTTCACCTGTTAAGTATCTTACAGGAAAGCAGGAAGATCTCAATAAATCGCTAATGGACTGCTCTAAAGCAGCAAAGTATTTGAACTTCCAAGCCGACTTTACTATAGAAGATGCAATAAAAGACATATACTGTGAAATGAAAAAATGATGTTTGCCGCACAGCATAAAAGGGGTGATTTATTATCGATACTACTACACTATTAAGCTTTGTCATTCCCTGCTATAGGAGTGAAATGACAATTGAGATAGTAATAAATGAAATATTGGATATTATTTCACAGCGTGATAATTATGACTGTGAAATAATTTGCGTTAATGATTGTTCGCCTGATAAGGTTTATGATGTTTTAAAGGTGTTGGCATCCCGAAATAAAAAGATAAAGGTTCTCGATTTGTCGAAAAATATGGGAAAACATGCTGCTGTAATGGCAGGGTATTCAGTAGCAAATGGAGATTATATTGTAAATTTAGATGACGACTTTCAATCACCTGTAAATGAGCTTTGGAAGTTGGTAGATATGATTACAAAAAGTGACTGTGACCTTGTAACAGCAATGTATCCCCAAAAAAAGCAGTCAATATTCAAGAACTTTGGGAGTTACATAAATCATGTAATGCAACACTTTATGTTAGGGAAGCCGCTTTCTCTGCGCATTGAAAATTTTAATATTATGAAGCGTTATATCATGGATGAAATGATAAAATATAACAGACCATACCCATATATAACCGGTCTTCTGTTGAGAGTCACAAGAAATGTGATGCAAGTGGAAATGAAGCAAAGGCGCAGAGCAGATGATAATGCCACGGGTTTTACATTTAGAAAATCAATCTCACTGTGGGCTAATGGGCTTACTGCATTTTCAGTTAAACCACTGAGATTAGCCGGTATTATAGGGTCTTTATTAGCGATTAGTGGATTCATATTTGGTATATATTTGTTTGTTGCCTGGCTTCTGAACCCTGATAGACAAACCGGGTTTACCACAATTGTAGCTATTAATCTCCTAGGGTTTGGTGTCACTTTATTATCTTTAGGGATCATTGGCGAGTACATAGGGCGTATCTATATATGCATTAACGAAGCTCCACAATATGTGATAAAGAATAGTATCAATATTGATGAAAATGAAATGTAGTATTATACAATTCACGTAAAATGGATATGCGATGATTCAATTCAAAATTGTGGGTGAAAAAATGAGATTGTCTAGACTACTAAAATTGGTCACACTGAGAATGCAAGTGCTTCTAAATGGAGAGATGTCGTTAGAAGAGGCTATTACACAGATATCTGCATATTGGTTTATTGCACGCATTATGGGTTGTACGCCCGCAAAGCTGGCGGATTATACACCTGATGAAATGCGCAACTCAAATGTACCACGCTCTTTTAAATTTATGAACAAAAAAGAACGCGAAGTAACAGAGTGTATCAAAACCATTATTAATACCGGAATCGCTCACAATGAATATCAATGCTACATTGATAAGACTAAAGAAGCTTTAAATCAAAATTTTGAAAAATTATCAATTATGTGGCTACTAGATGCTGAAACGTTTGCAATGGCAGAAGGACTTTATGTATTATCATACAAGATTAGGCAGATATGTGTTGACAAGTTAACAGCAAAGTACGAAAGAAAAAGAAATATACGATATTTCGATGTTCAAAGGTTGTATGCAGGCTTTTTGAACGCGGGCGAGCTTGAGAAGGCAACAGAGGCTTTGAGTCGGTCAAGCAAGCTCTGGAAGCGGCATCATGATGGGATTTGGCAGCTTATGAATGCTGCATCTAAGCGAGAAAGTATTGGAAATTTCTCGCCTCAAACTGTGTTTGCAACTGAGGTTGATAAAGAATTTCATAAAATGGTTAAAGGCAAGAATATAGCGGTGCTGGGACCAGCTGTAGGTGCGATTGACCCGCAAGAGATAAAGCGAGAATTCGATTTAATTGTATGTGTAAACTACCGAGGAAAAGAGTTTTTAAATGAAGATATTCGCGAATGTGGGGTTGATATTTCATATTATAACGAACTTTATAGACTAAATGCGTCCGATTCAGAGACTTTTTCAACGGACGAGGAACCACTGTTTTTTCGGGATTTGAAGATGGCTGTATTCAAAAATCTTGATTGTGATTTTCAAAAAAAAATGCAAAGCGAAAGAAGATGTCGAAAGTTACTGGGTACGGAAAGGACTTTAATGTTCCAAGGATTTTGTAATATGATACAAAATATTTTGTTAGACTTATCTCGTTTTGCTCCTGCGCGGATTAAGGTTTTCAATACAACTTTGTTTTTGGCAGATGTAAGTAAGCGATATCGCAAAAATTATATGACAAATAAGTTTATACAACAATTTACTAATCAATCAACAATTCAAGCTTACAAGTATCAAGTTATGGCTATGCATAATCTAACGAGTAACTATGAATTAACAAAATGTTGGTACGATGCTGGTTATTTTGAGGCTGATGATGATCTTATAAAGGTTTTATCTCTCGGAACAAATGAATATCTTCGGTGCATGGAGCTACAAAACTTCGATGATAGGGACAACGGTATATAATTAACTCACGGGCAATGGAATAATATATCTGAGATATGGCTGTATTTTATTTTGAGGGAGAAATGATAAGTGAGAGCTAAGAGGGCTGTATTTAACTCTGTGGCTATGTTTATTTATATTATTGTATTCATTACTTCCGGCTTGATTTTGCCACGCCTAATTTTGTCTCGTTTTGGCTCTGACTACAATGGCGTTATTGCTACGATAACACAGTTTATTGGTTATATTTTGTTGCTTGCTGCAGGTGCAGCCGGAGCAACTCGTGCGGCACTGTATAAACCTTTGGTAGAAAATAACATAATAAAGATTAGTGGTATAATACGGGCTACAGAGGGCTTCTTTCGTAAAGTGGCTCTTATGTTTGCGATAATGCTAGTTGTACTAGCTATATTGTATCCTTTTCTTGTAATTGATAATTTCAACTGGTTTTTCTTATTTTCTCTCACTTTAGTATTGGGTATTAGTACATTCGTATCATACTTTTTTGGTGTAACTTATCAAACACTACTGATGGCAGACCAGCGAGCATATGTAAACACCATTATTCGTACCGGAGCTGTGATATTAAATGTAACTATTGCAGCTTCATTGATTCTGGTGGGAGTGGAAATTCGTTTAGTAATGCTTGGCAGTGCAGTTGCGCTTGCCGTACATCCATTAATAATTTATTTTTATGCGCGAAAATATTATAGACTTGAACGTTCTGTTCCGGCAGATAATAGTGCCATAAGTCAGCGCTGGGACGCATTTGTGCATCAGCTTGCAGATTTTATTCAACTTAACGCAGGAATTATTATTGTTACAGTATTTCTCGGAATCATGGAGGCATCAGTTTTTGCTGTTTATATTTTTATTATCCGTACCGTACGATTTATCGTAATAAGTATATCAGGAGTTGGAGTGGAAGCTCCTTTTGGAGATATGCTGGCAAAGGGCGAGCATAAAGGTCTGCAAGATGGGGTTCGCATTAACGAATTCCTTATAAACTCTGCATCTACACTATTATTAACTTGTACAGCATTGCTGATTGTTCCCTTTGTTACAATATACACTGAGGGAGTTTATGATGCGGACTACTTTCAGCCGTTGTTTGCGTTTGTTGCTTGTGTTGCAGAGTTCTTCCGTATAGCTCATGTGCCGTCACAGAGCTTAGTGAATGCGGCAGGACATTACCGCCAAACCAAGTTTGGTGCAATAGCTGAAATGGTCATTAACATTGTGTTATCTGTGGTTTTTGTGCAGTTTCTTGGTTTAACCGGTGTCGCTCTCGGTCTTCTTTGTGCACTGATGTTTCGTACGCTGCAACTGTCGATATACGCTTCTCGCCATATCTTAAAAAGAAGCATTTGGGTCTCCCTCAGGAAGATATTATTGTCAATAATCACTGCTTGTGTTACTATTGTTCTAGCTTCACTGCTGCCCCAAATGACTCAAGTAACTTACTTGTCGTGGATGTTATCGGCACTTCCGGTTTTTGGAGTAGCTGTCGGAGTGTCTGGATTTGTGGCAGTTTTGTTTTATCGTGAAGAGTTGAAGATTTTGTTTAGAATTATTCTAAAGATATTACCTTCGAATCCTAAACATAAACTAGAGTAAATAGGAAACAGTAATATGAAAACACTGATAATAGCTGAAGCAGGAGTTAATCATAACGGTTGCATTAAACTCGCAAAAAAAATGATAGACGAGGCAAAAAAAGCCGGAGTTGATTACGTAAAGTTCCAAACATTTACACCCGAAAGCTTGGTGTCAAAGAGAGCTGATAAAGCTGAGTACCAAAAAAAAGAAACAGGCTCCGAAGAAAATCAGTTGGACATGATTCGTCGATTGGCGTTATCACATGATGACTTTATCGAACTGAGTGTGTATTGTAGGCAAGTAGACATTAAGTTTCTTTCGACAGCGTTCGATTTGGATAGTGTCGAGTTTCTTTGTGACCTAAATATGAGCGCATGGAAGATTCCATCAGGAGAGATTACAAATCTTCCTTATTTGATTAAAATTGCAAGTTTTAATATGCCTATTATTTTATCTACAGGAATGAGCAATATGCAGGAAGTGAAAGATGCAGTTGCAGTATTAAAAGAAAACGGTTCCGGTGAGATAACGATTCTGCACTGTACGACAGAGTATCCTGCCCCTTATGTTGATGTTAACCTGCGTGCAATAGAGATGATAAGAAATGAAATTGGCGTGTCGGTTGGGTATTCCGATCATACCGAGGGGATAGAAGTGTCAATTGCTGCTGTTGCACTAGGGGCAAAGATTATTGAGAAGCATTTTACACTAGACAAAAAAATGCAAGGACCAGATCACAAAGCAAGTTTAGAGCCACACGAATTGTCAGATATGGTAAAAGCCATACGCAACATAGAAAAAGCAATGGGATCGGGAGAGAAAGTTGTATCGCCTTCTGAACGCAAGAACATTGATGTTGCAAGAAAAAGCATAGTAGCAAAGTGTAATATAACAAAAGGCGATGTTTTTACGGAAAAAAATATTGCAGCAAAACGACCGGGGAATGGTGTATCGCCAATGCGATGGTTTGAAGTGCTTGGCACATACGCCATCCGTGATTTTGAAGAGGATGAGTTGATAGAGTTGTGAAAAGAATCTGCGTTGTAACATCATCAAGAGCTGACTATGGCATCTTAGTGCCGCTTATTCAACGGCTCCACATGGATTTAAATGTCGAACTGTCTATTGTTGTGACAGGAATGCATTTATGCTTTGAGTTTGGGAACACGTATAGAGAAATTGAAGCTGACGGCTATGAAATAAGTAAGAAAATCTACATTCAAGAACCAGGAGATTCTCCTTCCGGAATGTCAAAAACCATGGGGAATGCTTTGATAAAATTTTCAGATTTTTTTGGTAAGAATAGGTACGACTTGTTGATTGTTTTGGGCGATAGACATGAAATTATGGCGGTCTGCTGTGCTGCTACAAATGAGCGCATACCGATTGCGCATATTCATGGTGGTGAGACGACAGAGGGTGCTGTGGATGAGTGTTATCGTCATTGCATAACAAAAATGAGTGCCTTGCACTTTGTCAGTTGTGAGGATTATCGTAAACGCGTAATTCAACTTGGGGAACATCCAGGTAAAGTCCATAATGTAGGTGCGCTTTGTGTGGAAAATGCGCTTAATACGTCGTTTCTAACAATTACTGAATTGGAGAATGCAATTGGGCTAACTCTAAGCGGAAAACCATATGCAGTTGTCACATTTCACCCGGCTACACTGGAAGAGAATACTGGAGCGAAGCAATTGCGGGAGTTAATGTTAGCGTTGGATGCATTTCCAAATATGTATTTTGTCATAACAAAAGCGAACTCAGATGCTGGTGGTCGAGAGATTAATAGCATCTGGGAAGATTATGTGAAATTTCGAAAAAACTGCATTTTAGTTGCATCATTAGGCATGAAAAAATATTTGTCAGCGCTTAAATATTCTATGGTTATGATTGGCAATTCTTCAAGTGGAATATTAGAAGGACCAACATTTAAAATTCCAACAGTGAATATTGGAGATAGACAAAAGGGTCGTATAAAAGCTAGTAGTATTATTAGCTGTTCACCAACTTCTAGGGATATAAAGATTGCAGTGGACAAAGCGCTCTCACCAGAATTTCAAAAATTGGCGCAAAACGTAGATAATCCATATGGAAATGGAAATGCTTCAAAAAAAATTGTCGATGTCATCAGGCAATTTACAATAACTGAGGATGTCGTAAAAAAAAGTTTCTATGACATAGATTATGATGAAAAATCATTCTGCTTGAAGATATACTCATAGCGATAAATAATCATTAAGTTTTAGGTGTTATGATAATGAAAATTGCAATAATCCCTGCCAGAAGTGGCTCTAAAGGCTTGCCGAATAAAAATATCAAAGAGTTATGTGACATGCCGCTACTTGCACACTCAATTAAGTGTGCTGAACAATCGGAGCTATTTAACGAGATATTTGTGTCTACAGATTCTCAACACTATGCGGATATTGCCTTGCAGTATGGTGGCTCTGTTCCATTTTTGCGTGATGAGGCTCTTGCGGGGGACACTGTATCTATGTGGGATGTAGTTAGGGAGGATTTGTTAAAATATGAAGCAATTGGGAAAACTTTTGATTCGATTACGCTACTACAACCAACATCTCCCTTGCGTACTCCGGATGATATCATAGCAGTCCACAGAATATATCAGGAAAGGCAAGCAGACACTGTTGTTGCGCTGTGTAAAACGGACTATGCACCAGGTGTTTGCAACACATTGCCTGAAAATAATTCGCTCAATGAGTTTATTAGCTCTAATCTGCAAAACAAGCAAAGGCAAGAGTTGCCGGATTATTATCGCATTAATGGTGCAATTTACTTGATGAGCTGTGCATATTTATCACAGACAACAAATATCTATGGAACAGATAGCTATGCATATATTATGCCTAAAGAGCGATCTATCGATATAGATGATGAGTGGGATTTTTTAATGGCTGAAGCGATTATGGAATATGTTAAATCAAAGAAGGCGGTATTGTGAAGATGGCAAAAGTAATGGTTACAGGTGCAGATGGATTTATTGGTAGCCATCTTGTTGAGAAACTGGTGAAAACAGGACATAATGTACGTGCGTTCGTATACTATAATTCTTTTAACTCATGGGGTTGGCTAGATAGCTTATCTGACGAAATAAAAAATGAGCTAGATATTTTTTCAGGTGATGTTCGTGACCAAAATGGAGTGAGAGTCGCTATGCACGGAATTCACACGGTATACCATTTGGCCGCATTGATTGGGATTCCGTTTAGCTATCATTCTCCCGATTCTTATGTGGACACGAATATTAAAGGCACATTAAATATATTGCAGGCTGCACGTGATTTAAATACGGAGCGAGTGCTTGTGACATCTACATCGGAGGTATATGGTACAGCGCAGTATGTTCCGATTGATGAGAGGCATCCTCTACAAGGGCAATCACCATATTCTGCTACGAAAATTGGAGCTGATAGGATTGCGGAAAGTTTTTACAAGAGCTTTGACACACCTGTGACAATTGTACGTCCATTCAATACATACGGCCCGCGTCAATCTGCAAGGGCAATAATTCCCACGATAATAACACAATTACTTAATGGTCAAAGTGAGATTAAACTTGGTTCATTGACACCCACTAGAGATTTTAACTATGTAAAAGATATTGTAAGTGGCTTTACTGCGATTGCCGGCGCTGCAAATACAATTGGAGAAGAAATCAATATTGCCTCTGGTACGGAAATTTCTATGGGACAAATTGCCGAGGAGTTAATAAATAAGCTTAACCCTAGTGCAGTAATTTCGTGCGATGAAAAAAGGATAAGACCGGAAAAAAGCGAAGTGAACCGATTACTAGGATGCAATAAAAAAATAAAAGAGCTTACCGGCTGGAAACCTGACTATTCACTTGGAGAAGGAATAAATGAAACTATTGACTGGGCTCGTAACAATTTAGGTGCATATAAGAGTTCAATATATAGCATATAGTAAAAATCAGGAGCGAACATGGAATTTATACCACTATCTGTACCAATTTTAAATGGCAACGAACTTAAATACGTGAACGAAGCAGTAAGCGCCGGGTGGGTATCTACCGGCGGGGCGTTTGTTCCCAGATTAGAGAAAGAGTTTGCTGACTATGCAGGCGTAACTGATGCTGCAGCTGTACAAAGTGGCACTGCTGCATTGCATTTAGCTATGATTGAGTGTGGTGTTGGAGCGGGAGATATTGTCATAGCACCAACGCTTACGTTTGTTGCTGCTGTTAACCCGATTAAGTATGTAGGAGCAGAGCCAGTATTTATGGATTGTGATGATAGCTTGTGTATAGATCCGGATAAACTGGAATGCTATTTAATAGAAAAATGTGAAGAGCGAGATGGCTTGCTCTATGACATAGCTCTCGGAAAGCCTATAAAGGCTATTGTGGTTGTACATATTTTTGGTAATATGGCAGACATGGAGCGAATAATGGAGTTGTCGGAGTGCTATTGCATACCTGTTATTGAGGATGCAACTGAGGCAGTCGGCACGTTTTATAATTACGGACGTTTCAATGGATGTATGGCAGGAACTATTGGAGACTATGGCGCGTATTCATTTAACGGTAATAAGATAATCACCACCGGCGGAGGAGGCATGTTTGTCGCACGTGACGCAATGCGAGTACAGCATGCGAAACATTTAGCTACGCAAGCGAAATCTGACGAACTATATTATGAACATGATGAAATTGGATTCAATTACCGTATGACGAATGTTCAAGCTGCAATTGGTGTTGCACAACTTGAGCAATTAGAAAAATTTATTAGTACTAAGCAGGAGAATTATTTTCTTTACAAAAAGCTTGGAGTGGAGCTTTTGCCTTTTGATGAGCGTGTTAGACCGAACTACTGGTTTTACAGTCATATGACAACGGAGCGCGATAAGCTTATGGGACATCTCAACGAGTGCAACATTCAAACGCGTCCGGTGTGGAAGCTAATACATACACTACCAATGTACAAAGACTGCTTTGTATATATGATCGACAAAGCCTATAGGTACTACGATAATATTGTCAACATTCCGTGCAGCTCAAACCTTAGCGATGAAGACGTAAAGCGAATATCAGAGCTTATAAAAAATAATGGAAGTTAAAAAGGGGAATTTAGAATTATGAGTTACTATTATTCAAGCCCAAGGAAAGGCATGCAAATTGATGAAGGTCTCATGGTGTTTGTTAGTAGTGAAGAATTTTCAGATAGCCCTTTAGTTTTTTGGGAGTATGTGACAAATAATACTAAGTATAGAACCATATGGATTGTTTTTTCTGAAGATACGCGAAATGAATTAGAGCGTCGCGGAATTGCCTGTATACTTGTGTCTAATGGCGCCGCAGTAACTAACATTTTGCAAACTGCGAAATATGTAATAATGGATGGAAGAATGCCGCTACTAAGACAATGCGTTGAAGGGCAGGTAGTTGTTCAGACATCGGCGATGTATGGTTTTACATCTGATTTGTTTATGACTGACCTAAAAGTAATGGATGCACATAGGTTTCATAAATACAACAGTGCATATTCAAATATTTTTACAGCATCATCATATTTAGGAAAAGCAAACTCAGTTGCATCGTATGCATATGATGCACGAAAGGTGTATGTGACAGGTGTGCCTAGGTGTGATGCAATGCATACTGAAGATGGTAGAGCATTGCTTTTATCACAGTTTCCCGAATTAGCAAAGTATAAGAAAATCATTGGATTTTTTCCTGCTGCAAAAGACTTGTTGGGATTAGGTCCGAAAATAAGCGCTGGTTACGAAAGCAATATTTTTAATATGGATGATTTTTCCCAATCAGAATTAGAATCATTTCTAGAGGAAAATGGCATAGCGATTGTTTTTAAAATGCATCCATTTGACGAATACCGTTTTCGAAATAAGCAATTCCCTTTTCCAGCAGCAATCCCAAAGCATTGTTATGTTATGCATTCTAAAACTTTTTTTGGAAAAACGCTTTATCATATACTTAACGCATTCGATTGCCTGATTTCTGATTTTTCAGGCATAGTATATGAATACTTGCTACTCAATAGACCAATAATTTTTATTCATAATGAACTACATATGTTGATGAAGCTTGAGCGTGAATTTTTTATAAAAGATGAAAATGTTGTATTTCCAGGAAAAAAAGTTTTAGAATTTCCTGAATTATTAGCTGCAATCGATGAGTCATTACGAAAGCCGTCAGCATATTTAGATGAACGTATTTACACGAGAAATATAATGCATCGTTATTTTGATGGAGAAAATTGTGAGCGTTTACTAAATCTAATGGAAACTTATGATACAGATACTCCTGCAGAAAACATCGATTATGAAATGTATTCGCATAATTTATTGAAGGAAGTGGGCAACTTGGCAAGTGAGCGAGACGAGTTGTTACATGTGAAGGGATGCTTAGCAGATGAGCGGGACGATTTATTGCAGGTTAGGGATAGCTTAGTAGTTGAGCGAAGAAATTTGCAACATGAAAGAGATGGCTTGCAACAAGTGAATAGCAACCTGTTAGACGAGCGAAATGGTTTATTGCATGATAGAGATAATTTACAGCATGCAAAGGACAATTTATTGTGTGAGCGAGATGGCTTGATGCACGAGAGGAGCGTTCTTATAGATGACTTAAGTGCGTTGAAGGATATAAATAATGCCATACAAAGTTCCAGAAGTTATCGATTCACAAAAAAAATTGTGTCTATTACTATTCCTGTCGGTAGCTGTAGAAGAAAGTTTGTCGGCAAAATATTTCATGTTTTACGAAAAACAGCAAATAAATAACGATTCATGTGTAGTTAATTCAATATGAAAAAATTATTTAATAAATTTAAAATATACGATGTTGCGAGTTTTTGGATGCTGGTGAAACAGTTCATAAAATTCGGCGTTGTTGGCGTTTCGAACACACTAGTACACTTTGTAATTTACTATGGTCTAGTGTTCCTAGGCGTCCATTATTTGGTATCAAACACATTGGGATTTGCCATAAGCGTATTAAACGCATATTACTGGAATAATAAGTATGTTTTTAAAACAGAAAAAGGTAATACAATACGAAAGCTTGCAAAGGTATACGCATCATATGGATTTACGTTTCTATTGAGCACAGGGTTACTATTCCTCATAGTTGATGTGATTGGAATATCTTACATGATTGCGCCACTTATAACTATGATAATAACAATTCCAACGAATTTTATTCTTAACAAATTCTGGGCATTTAGGCAGCGGTAAGTGGTTTGAAGTGCAGCAAAATAGTAATAGTCGACAATTGATGAGACGAGGGATATAGGGTATAATCTTGAGTGTTACGATTTATTAATCATTATGCAAGGAGATGGTGAGAGCTGAATAAGTCAAAAAGAATAGTGAGTATGTTATTGATACTGGTGCTAGTATTAGTACTATTCCCTATGTATGTTGCAAGCGCTGAGTATGAACAATATGATGACATTGGAATTTGTGAATATGCATACTCTGAAGATTCGAACGAATTTTTTGTGCAATCAGAGGATAGTCGAGAATTTACTGAAGAAACATACATAGAAATTATAGCCTGGACAGAGGCGGCAAGAAATGCGAGACTGGATTTAGACCCACAGGATCCGGCATCCTGGGCAGGTAGACCAAGTGTGCGTGCTGTAGGGGATTTAAGCCATTTGCGCTACGCAGTCGATGACTGCACAATCCTTGTCAGATGGTATGCTGAAGCATTGTCCGGTATTCGTGGTCGCAATATTGGATCCGGAGCTAATATTGCACGGCGCACAGTAAATGAAATTCATATTCCCAGTGGTAGTAGTAACGCGTTTTCACTTATAATTGGTGGGGACGATGTTAGAAGTGGTGATATTATTTCAATGAGAGGATCCGGGCGTTGTAACCACTGTAATCGCGCACATGAGTGGGTTTCACCAGTGGGACATGCAGGTGTTGTATATAGAATTGATGATGATGGATTAATCCACTTTCTTGATCAATGGTCTAATGTTAATACTATTCATAGACGTAGCAGTGGACACAGGGTAGGTTGCCCTCACATTACCTACATAGCAAGACCACCGACACATTTACTCGCTGAAGATCCATTGCCAGCACCGGATCGAGAAGCAATCGAACAATTTGTTATGCGTTTATTCAATATGGTGTTGGAGCGTGAGCACGATGATGCAGGGCTTAGTGAATGGACGAATGTGCTTAGTACAAGAGAAAACACCGGTGCTCAAGTGGCATATGGTTTCTTTTTTAGTCCGGAAATGGACTATAGAGACCTCAGCAATGCAGAATTTGTGAACGTGTTATACAGAACACTAATGGACAGAGAAGCAGACGCAGAAGGTCATGCAGCTTGGGCAGGTCAGTTAAATGTAGGCATGCCACGCCGTGATGTATTTGCCGGTTTTGTAAACTCAATGGAGTTTTACATCATAGCCAGAGAAGCTGGTATTGACCGAGGTACATTTGTACCACCGGAAGGCGGGCAAGTACGTGTATTTGTAACACGCTTGTTTAGTCTTGTTTTACAAAGAGAGCCTGACACAGGAGGTTTGAATGGCTGGACAAATCAGCTAGTAACCAGACAGAACTCGGGCGCCGATGTGGCATATGGTTTCTTCTTCAGCCCTGAGATGAGAGACAGAAACCTGACTGATGAGCAATTTGTAACGATACTGTATAACACACTAATGGACAGAGAACCCGATCCACACGGCTTCGCAGCATGGGTAGGTCAGTTGAACGGTGGCGAATCATGGTACAATGTATTTGTCGGCTTCGTAATGTCGGCTGAGTTTGACAGAATCTGTCGCGAACACAACATTGATCGAGGCATGATGGAGCTGATTGAAGTTGGCTCAAGATCGGCATGGCACCATCAGTCGGCTGCCAGACCGTAGAAGTGTGTTGCACTAATAGAATTTAATGACAAAAATGAGCTTTTGGGGTGCCGACAATGAGTGATGCAGTACAAGCGTATCGTAGCGTAACAACATACTAAGAGGTTACAAGAAATTGAACGTATGATATCTAAGGCGCGTCACGACGAGGCGCAGTTCAAGCGAGATATAGAAACTGAACGTGATAAGTACTGGGAAGATGTTGTCGCAGAAAAAAATACAACACTTGAAAAGAGAGATGCAGCACTTGCAGAGAGATGCGAAAATAGCTGAGCTGCAAGCAAAACTTGATAATCATAACTGAGAATGGCTCGACAATATATAAACTAAATATGAGCTTGGAGGTCTATCATAATAGATAGCTTCCAAGCTTGCTTTTGTTATGTTGGTTTATTAATGTATTATTTGCGTTTATTTATTGCAATAATATTAGGAGTGCTATATTATATCTACAAAATAAAATGGTGAAGAAAACAAAAAATAATAAATAGGTATGAAAATAAGAGGATTGTGTATGAAGCGTTTTGTAGCGATGTTACTTGTAGTGGTTCTGACATTATCCATATTTCCGATGACGGCGTTTGCGGAATATCTGGGTTATGAGGGCTATGTACCTGAGTTAATCATGCCGGATGAGTCAGAACCAGACGATGCGTCTGCTTCTGATTTTGATGATGTAAACTATGATACAATAGCTGGCGATGAAATGGACGTGTATGATGAACATTACGTAGAGGGTGTCACGACTTCCGTGCTTGCTGTTACACCGATGGTGTCGGCGGGCTACAGACATACAGTAGCAATTCACGCTGATGGCAGTCTATGGGCTTGGGGGTGGAACAGACGCGGTGAACTAGGGGACGGCACGACAAGTGAGAGACGTGCTCCGGTACGGGTAGGCATGGACTATAATTGGTCAATAGTGTCGGCGGGTGAGCACCATACAATTGGGATACGCACCAATGGTAGCCTTTGGACCTGGGGCGACAATACTCATGGTCAACTAGGCGACGGAACTACAATAGATAGACATATACCTGTACGCATTGGTACAGAATACGATTGGACTAGTGTGTCTGCGGGCTACATGCATACTATGGCGATTCGCTCTGACGGCAGCCTTTGGGCTTGGGGTCATAACGGAAGAAGTCAATTGGGCGACGGCACAACAACTCGCAGGCTAATCCCCATACGCATTGGAAACGGGACAAATTGGGCGAGTGTGTCGGCTAGTATGGTGTATACAATGGCGACGCTTGATGATGGAAGCGTCTGGGCTTGGGGAGGGACTAGCATTTGGTTGTCGAGATATTCTAGACCCGAACCAGTAAATGTTGACATTGGCATAGGGTGGAAAAACATTTCAACTGGTGTTGGTCATGCAGTCGGAATACGTGACAATGATAATATTTGGGCTTGGGGAAGTAATAGCGTTGGTCAATTAGGTGGTGGTAGTGCTGAAATCGTTGCTGGATGGTGGGAGCCAGTACTTGTAGGTAGTAACACAATTTGGACAAGTGTGTCAACAGGGGCTTCACATAATCTTGCAATTTGCGCCGACGGCAGTTTACAGGCTTGGGGAAGTAATAGCGTTGGTCAATTAGGTGACGGAACAACAACTAATAGACGTAATCCAATACAAATTGGTAATAGTACAGGCTGGGTTGGTGTATCTGCGGCTCATGAACATACCGTTGCGTTTATGGATGATGGCACAGTTTGGGCTTGGGGCCACAATGGAAGAGGGCAGCTAGGTGATAATGCATGGAATACTAGACATGCACCAGTTCAGGTTGTTGGACCAAATGGCGAAGGGTATTTCAATTTATTTAACAGATCAATTGAGCCAGAGCCATCTATCTACCACGAAGCTGCTGATTTCATCAGAGAAAATGGTCGCAGATTATATAGTCCAACAGTCGGCAACGCAACATATCACGTATATCGTGTTGACAATGCTCGTGTTTCTTATGCATTAAACGGTCTTTTCTTACAACCACGAAGTGATGGACACACAGACTACTTAATATCTAGCAGAGTAGGTGTTTACACACTTGTATTGAACTCAACATCACTCCAACGTGCGGGATTTTTGCATTTTGATATTAATGCTAATCATAGAGATAATGGAAATCTTGAACATTCGTCAGCAATGTATCATCATAGAAGATTCGGGGATATTGGTAATAGTAGAGCAGATATGCACGTTGCTTACATCAACCAGTATCTTCACTATGAAATGAGTGCTGTAATTTCAAGCTCGTTGTCAAAAGCCTTTTGGGCTTTTGCAGGACTTGCTACGGGTGGTGCAGTTACGGTAGTGCAGATAGCGAGTACGACGGTTAAGCTTACAGGCAGCATAATTGTTGACGAAGTACTGTATGAAACGCTCCCATCAACCACGCCAACGTTGGATATGCTTGATTACCAATATCGTGCAATAAGCACTTCATTACAAAATCAAATAAGTGCAACACACTCCGCGTTATCAGGCGCAGGGCATTATAATGGCTATGTCGTTGCACACAGCACTGGTGTTGAAATAGCGATGGTAGACTATTTAACAAATGTAAATAGAGAATATTGGTTAATGGCTTCAAAATATCTTGCAAACGAAACAGAGCGATCAATTTTGCGCCCATGGCGACCTAGCGTAAGTAACATATTAAATACTATGGGTATTGCTGCCGGTGATTTCAGTTCAATAAAAACAATAGATACAGTAATTAATATTTCCACATCTGCTATTGGAACGACTGGAGACACACTTATTACAACACATATATATGACCGCATGGATCCTGACCTTGTAAGAATGGAGGAAAGAAATGCGGAACATTTTAGAGATTTTAACACACGCATTTTTGGGTTTCATACACGTAATATGTGGGGAAATGGCGATTTATTAACTGATATTAATCGACTAGGTGTGGCAGGACGTTCTTTAAGTGATTGGGAAGATATAGCTCTTGACCAAACAATTGTCATGTCGGGCTCAGCAAATGTTCGCGTGACAACAGACTGTGGGCAGGTTATTGGCATAATTAATCCGAGCTATGTAGAGTACTATTCTGGACCCAATGCAGAGAATCCACTTGTTGCAATGGTGATGGATGGCACAATTGTAATCTGGCTTCCACACGGTAATGGGTATCAATTTGATATAACGGCTGTCGGCACGACTGTTATCACATATCATGAGTTCCATACGGATGAAGATGGTATAGTTTTATCAGACTCCTTTAGCAAAGGTATTATATTAGAGCAAGATGATATGCTCAGTGTTGATGGCAATATCTGCTATGGGCTTCTGCTTGTCGATGATGAGCCGATTACAATCGAAATTGCAACCACTACTGTAGGAAATGGGAGAGTATATACCGCAGGGACTACAGTGCAAATAGGTAAAGAAACTTCATTAGCAGCAGTTTCTTATGATAGATATTTTTTCGTTGGGTGGTATGAAAATGGAACGCGTGTTTCATCTAATAGTATCTATACATTCACAGCAAGCGTAAACCGCACACTTGAAGCACGTTTTGAGCCAGACCCATCAACGGATATACCTGTTAGATTAGTAACAATCACAGGGGAATACACTCGCACTATGGCTATTAATCAGACACTCGATTTAACAGCAAATATTTATCCCGCTGATGCAACGAATCAAAGTGTAACATGGCTATCAAGTGAGCCAGGAATTGTTTCAGTTTCGTCAAATGGACAAATTATTGCACTTGCCACCGGGTCAGCTATTATAATGGTACTCACCGATGATGGTGAGCATGCAGCTACGGTGACAGTAGATGTGACAGATGCGACAATTCCAGTAATCGGTGTAACCATGGACGGAGCTGCGACACGTCCTATAACAGTTGGTGGAACGTTACAATTGACAGCGACGGTTGTTCCTGCAAATGCGACAAATCGTAATGTAACATGGTCATCAAGCAACACAACAGTAGCGACTGTGTCAGCAACGGGACAGGTAACGGCACGTGCTGCCGGTACTGCAATAATAACTGCAACCACTGCGGACGGTGGTCATAGGGCAACTGTAACAGTAACCGTGACAGCGCCACCTATACAACCACCGCCACCGGAGCGCACACCAATCGAAGAATTCGTTGCACGCTTGTTCAATCTGGTTCTCGACCGCAACTATGACGAGGAAGGTCTTAATGCCTGGTCAAATGTGCTCAATACCAGAGAGGACACGGGAGCGCATGTAGCGTACGGCTTCTTTTTCAGCAATGAAATGTATGCCAGAAACTTAAGTGATGCTGAGTTCGTAAACATACTCTACAGAACACTAATGGACAGAGAAGCAGACGCAGAGGGTCATGCAGCGTGGGTTGGTCAACTAAATGCCGGTATACCACGTCGTGATGTATTCGCAGGTTTTGTAAACTCATTAGAGTTTTATGCAATAGCAAGAGAAGCCGGTATTGATCGTGGTACATTTGTGCCACCACCGGGAGGAGAAGTACGTGCGTTTGTAACGCGTTTGTTCAGATTTGTTTTGCAAAGAGAGCCCGATGTAGATGGCTTAAATGGTTGGACGAATCAGCTTGTGACCAAGCAAAACTCAGGCGCGGATGTTGCGTATGGCTTCTTCTTCAGTCCTGAGATGAGAAACAGAAACCTGACTGATGAGCAATTTGTAACGATACTGTATAACACACTAATGGACAGAGAACCTGATCAACACGGCTTTGCAGCATGGGTAGGTCAGTTGAACGGTGGCGAATCATGGTACAATGTATTTGTGGGCTTTGTAATGTCAGCAGAGTTTGATAGAATCTGCCGCGAGCACAATATTGATCGAGGCATGATGGAGCTGGTTGAAGTTGGCTCAAGATCGGCATGGCATCATCAGTCGGCGCGGCGATAGGGGTATATCAAGAGAATTTAACTATAAAAATGAGCTTTGAGGTTGAAATCACCTCAAAGCTCATCTGTCATTTTAGAGTATCGGTAAGAAAAATTTAGTTTATTTGCCATTGTTATTTTTTAGTTTATTTCTCGCCTGTTCCAAGACTTTATCAATATTCTCGCTTTTCAATTTTCCAGGGTGATTTTTATCAAAGTCTAGCAGAATTCCTTTTGCCTGATTTTCTGATTCACGAATTATTGCATATGCTGCCTCAAAATCATTAATTGAGAAAGCATTGTCAATAAGTTCTTGAGCGATGGGTGGGATTGCTGCATTTATACCATAAAGGGTTGCTATTGCATTGTTAATGGTCTCTTTCTTAAGAGGAATTCCATTTCTCTTATGCTCCCACAAAATGCCTGCAATGTCGGATAAGTCATTTTTGTACTGTCTTCCACTCATGAGTTTCATGGCGACCAAATATTCGGCTGAAACTGTTCGCACTGTGAGGATATTGGAAAATGTTTTATAGTAGACAGAAATTTCTAAAAGCTTGTCAGAAAAGGATGCAGTTCTTTTGAAATTTGTATTTAGCCAACCATTCGGCAATCCGAACTTGTCTCCCACATGATTTATTGCGTCTTTCATTGCGGAGGAAGCAAGAATAATTGCGTCAATATCATAGGTTGCTTCGCGAAATGTGTAATTTGCAAGAATTGCTGCACCGCCAATCAATATTATTTCTGCGGGCATTTTTGTTCCGTTTAATTTACGGAACTCTTTTCCTAATTCCCTCAAATAGCTATCAAGATTATCTTTTGTAAAAGGTGAATCAATGGACATTACGCACCTCGCTTTCTACAAGGTTAAAGCGAATAAATTCAGGTATTGCCTGTTTGAGACTATTTTCTTTTACTTGATTACTACGACTAAACGCACACGCAGCGATGACGCTTAATGGAAAGATAGGCTCGTGCAGTTTAGTCGACCGGATGTCGTTATAATCATTGCATGTGGGCAAGTCGTTTTCTCTGCATAAGTAGTCAACCATTGCCAATAGATATAAACATTCGGGATACCAACGTTTGTTGTAGAGAGTTCGAATTTTATTAGATTCCAAAGTTTGGATAATAAAACCTATGTCCCCCATGTCTTTTACCATATGGCAAACGTTACTTTTATATGTTTCAAAACTTTGACGATACTCCATGCTTTCGGCAAGCAAATTTTCAACAGTTGTATCCAGTGCTTTTGATAACTTGTATAGGGTTTCACCTGTACAGTTTTTTATCTTTGTTTTGCCGGTGGTTATTTCACTAATTGTAGTAAAAGAAACACCACTGATTTTGGAGAGCTTATATTTTGTTATGTTTTTTTGTTCTAAAAGATCATTAATGTTCATTTTGAATCCCTCCCACTTAGATTATAACGAATAACCGTTATAACGTCAAGTCTGTATATACCGCAAAGATACTATGCTTTTAAACGGGGATTAATATAAGAACCTATAAACTAAAAATGAGCTTGGGGGTCTATCCTGCGCGGATAAACGTCCAAGCTCTTTTTGCGGCATACAGCAGATACCGCTATAATATGTTTCTAAATATGGTGTGAAAATAAAACGACTGCGTCAGGCATTTGCAAAAACTTCTGAGAGGTTTACGTTAAAGCCGCCTAAAACATGAACAGGGGCACCTTCGTCCTCGACAGAATACGCACGTGTGATGTATTTATCGTGTTCTAATACGTGCACAGCAACGGTTTCGTCTACCGGGTCAACAACCCAATACTCCTTCACCCCCGCATTTTTATATGTATTGAATTTTATAGTTCGATCATAGCGTGAAGTCGATGGTGATAATACCTCAAGAACCATCTCAGGCACGCCTTTGATGCCTGCAACGTCAATTATCGAACGGTCACATACGATGATCAAGTCCGGTTGCACAACGGTGTTGTCAAGGGTGTCGGCATTTAAGCGAACATCAAGTGCAGCTATGTACACCTTACATGCTTTATCCTTTAGGTAATTATAGAGCTGATTGAATACGTTGCCTAATATATCCTGATGTCGAAAATTTGGTGCCGACATCATATATGCTTTGCCGTCAATTAGTTCCCAACGATTGTCATCGTCCCATGTCATGTAATCTGAGTAAGTATACTGCTGATTAACATCTATCTGATTGTAAGCCGGTTGTGCTTCGTTTACTGTGGTGTCATTTGTATGATTATTCTTATCCATAGTGCGCGCCTCCTATAGTGTTATGTTGGTATTAATTGATTTATGCTAAGCATAGCATACGAAAACAATGGTTGTCTATATAGGATTGTTAAATGCTTTGATAAAGCTCTTCCAACATTCCGATGTATTGCTTTAGTGCAGAGCGTACGAGCTCTGTGTCGTCAGCGTTTGCGTGATTTCTCATAACCTTACGAAACTCATCTGTCATTTTACTAAACTGAACTTCCCACGGACGTAGGGCGCCTGAACCTATTGAACCGCCGTTTGACGTCCCGGATCCTGACCCGGGTCTTCCACTTTCAAATCTTCCATCAACTATTTTATCTACAATATCTGATACATCCTCATTATTGCCGGTTGCAAGTTCGTGTAACTGTTTTCTGGTAATATGAGTTTTGCCTGAGAGGATGTCCTTTTTTGCATCAGGAGAAATTTCTCCAATTGCGCTGATTGCATTTGCGAGTTGAGCATCACGTGAAATTGTACTGTGCGATACATTATAGTGCTCAGCAAGACGCATGGCTGTTGGGCCCTCTATTTGCAAGCCTTGAGGATGAACCTCATTTTGAGGTTCAAGCTGATTTTTTGATGCAATTTCATCATATTGATTTTTGCCACCAGCGTTCGTAACAATCCTTTTATCAGCGTGATAATGCAAACCGCGATAAAAACTCAACTGTAGGGGGTTTAGATTTCGTCGCGCAACTTGGGTTGAGATTATCCAGATGAGCACCTCATCTCTGGAGTCAAATTCCATATTAATGGTATTAATCGACAAGTCGTGTTTTTGTAGTATGCTATATCTGTTATGTCCGTCAATTAATATACCGTCCCACAGCACAAGTGGCTCACGGCACCCATATTCCAGTATGTTTTCTTCCAGCCACGCGTATGTTTGTTCGTCGAGTTTTGGTAAGATACGCTCAAACTCTTCGTCAATAATTATTTTTTGCATTTGTCTTTCCTCCGAAGGCTTAAAATAAGCCTATATCAATTTAATGTACCGCAAATTACGCTCGTAGTTTGGGTTATATACATTATAAAGGTTCAAGTAGCTTTAATGTCAATAGTTTTGAGAAAATAAATGTACAAAACCATACAAAACCTTGTCAAAGTGTTGAAAATACTGTCAAAGTCTACAATTGTGCTAGGGGAGGGTGAAAGATATAACGGGGTGAGAATCTCGACTTTAACAGTTGCATTAATCAAAATGAGTCCGCGAATGTTGCGTTGCAACGAATCGCGGACTTTGAGATATGAAATAAAAGGGAGGTCTATCTTGCGCGGATAAGCTTCCGAGCTTGTTTTTGGTGTTATATGTATAGCTTAAGTGTAGAAAATTCAACACATTAAGGCCTAAATAAGGCTTTAAATGTGGATTGAAGTGTTTAAAGGTTTTGTGCTACGATTGTGATTACACAGTGCAAGACATTATTGTTGTTTGTACTATTCACATCACTACTTCAATGTGATATAATTTGGAAAGGTAAAACCCACCATGGCAAAACTAAAATACACACTTACACGAGACACCGTCTTCAAATTACTCTTTGCAAACCACAAGGATTTGCTGAAAAAGCTCATCGCCGAACTGCTTAGCATTGAGTATGAAAGCATTGAACAATTTATCATTGTAAACCCGGAAATTACAGCAGAAGAACTTGGTAAGAAGTTTTGCAGACTTGATATAAATATGCAATTAGATGGACAAGCAATAGGGATTGAAGTTCAAGTGGCAAATCAAAGCAACTATCCGGAACGAAGCTTATTTTACTGGGCGAAGGAATTTTCAAAAGGCATTGACGAGGGTGATGATTACACTTTACTTCCGCGAACAATTATCATCAGCATACTTGGATTCAACCAGTTTCCGGACTCGAAGAAGTTCCACTCAGAGTTTCGATGTTTAGAAGTAACAACACATGAGCCACTAACAGATAAACAAGTATTACATTTTTATGAGCTGAAGAAGCTTCCGCCATTGAGCGACAGAGACAGTGGTAGAGATTTATGGTTGAAGCTATTTAATGCGAAAACAGAAGAAGAACTATCTGAAATAGATGCATTGGGGGTGCCTACAATGAGTGATGCAGTACAAGCATATCGTAGCGTAACAACATCTAAAAGGTTACAGGAAATTGAGCGTATGATGTCTAAGGCACGTCATGATGAAGCACAGTTTAAGCGAGATATAGAGATTGAGCGTGATACACATTGGGAAGGTGTTGTTCAAAACTTAGTCACAGAAAAAGATGCAACGCTTGCAGAGAAAGATGCAACACTTGCAGAGAAGGATGCGAAAATAGCTGAACTGCAAGCAAAACTTGATGCTAATAAAATGAGTTGAGGATAGCCTAGCCCTATGGTCAGCTCTGTGGTTACTTACACTGATCCCTGATAGAAATTGTAGTTATACTTGCACCATAACCTATTAACTAAAAATGAGCTTGGAGGTCTATCTTTGGTGGATAAACTTCCAAGCTCATTATTAATATACACAATAAGTATCGAGGGATTTTCAATTAATTTTATACGTTGAACTCAGCAGGCTCATCACAATGGAGAACTTGCTGGGTTTTGCTTTGGTTGGCTGTGATGTTACCAATGTGACTAAGATAGCCTCACAATGCTATCAACGATTTCCAATAGGAATTAGCATTATATCGGCATCGACTCAACGATGTGTGTGAAAATGCACAAATAATCTACAATATATTATCAAAGAGATGAAAACATAGTGTAAAACTCACAATTGTGTGGGGGGGTGGATGATTGATATAATGGGCAATAATCACTAACTTTTATATTACATTGCATGAGAAGGCAATGTGTAAAATATTGAGGAAATATGAGGGCTGCTTTATGAAACGTTTTGTCGCAATTTTGCTTGTAGTTGTACTGGCACTATCAATCTTTCCGATGACGGTGTTTGCTGAGTATTTGGTTGATGATGAGTATGTATCAGAGGCGGAGGTCGAGGCGGTTGAGTCGTCTGAGTTCGAGCCAGAGTATCCTGCACTTGATACCGAATATGTAGTAGATGTTTCAGATATGACTCTTGAGCTGTTTTATGAAATGTTGGAAAATATTGGTGAAGCATCAATTACTGCGTCGTCTAATGTTGCTGCATACCATGATATCTTTTATACGAATGTATCTGATACAAGTGACAAATTTTTGGCCGTCATCGACGGCACTAATTTTATGTTTCTTGGCTCGACCGCAATTCCTAATGTGAATTTGGTTCAGATTGTGGTTGGCGGTCTAGGTAGCCACCATCTTCAAGTAGAGAATGGCATGTTTATTGGTGGCATTAATTTAAGATCGCTGCCAACAGGAACACACAGGATTACTATGAATGTACACAACGGTAGATATTTTGTTGGACCAATAGGTAGCTCAACCGGAAGAGCGAGAACGCTCTATGTAACAAAAATTGGAGAAAGAATATTTTTTGACGAATCGGATGTACTAACAAATAATCGCATTCAATTGGATATTTTGCATAGACAGAACCCGAACAACTTTTTATCCACATCGGGACCTGATGTAAGGGCTACTGCTTCTGAGTTGGCTACGCTCCGGACCAGGGCTACTCAAATAACAGCAGGAGCAAGAACAGATGTGGAGAGAGCTTTTGCCATATATGAGTGGATAGCTAAAAATATTGCATACGATTTTGATGAGCTTGCACGTTGGGAAGCAGGGATAACTGGTGGAGAAACGCAAAGACCGTTTACTGTTTACAATTCCAGACAGGCATTTTGCCAAGGCTTTGCAGAGTTGACAAACGTTATGCTTAGATCTATAGGCATTCCTAGCGAATTTGTTTTTGGAATGTTGCATACAAACCTTAGCGACGTAGAATATTTTATGACAAATCATGGGTGGAATTATGTCTTTCTGCGAGATGAAGGATTTTGGATTGCGATCGATACGACTTCAGGGGCTTCATATGCTATACGTGATGGAATCAGAACACAGGTAGAGCCATTCGCCTCTTTCCCAGGATATAACTATTCAGATGCGTGGTTCGATGTGTCTTGCCTTGCGCTTTCTAGAACACATTTTATCGATGGTTTTGGTGTGCTAGGAACAAGAAGGAGGACAGTACATCGTACACATATGACATTAGAACATAACAATCGTGCAGCTGTAGGTGATACAATCACAATTAATGGTACGTTTTCTTCCAGAGTGACTGACCACACTTCTCTTATATGGGAAAGTAGCGACAATAGTGGAGCTGTAATTCAACACAATCAAATGGCAGTATCAGGCAACAGAATATCAGTGCCTGTGACCCTGCATAGAGCAGGAGAGCATATGATTACTGTTGTTGCACCATGTGGTGCAAGGGCACGTACTTATATCTCAGTAACCGGTGAGGCAGAATCTTCCTTAGCTGAATTTATCATTACTGAAGGTAATTTGGTAAACACCTATTGGCTTGCGTTTAATTTTGCGAGTAATATTGGGAGAGGGTCAGCGTTTAGTGTGTTTCGTATTAATAACGGTCGTGTAGAAATACGAGGTGACCGGTTCGAGATTGTACAACAAAATAGAAGCACATACTATCTTCTTGAAGTTAGGGAAGGTCAACCACCAATCCTAGTGTAGTGTAAAGTTTAAATTTTCGGATACAAGTGTTTCAGCTTAATTCGCGCATCGTCAGTAGTGAATTGCCAATCCACAGACATATTGGCAGAGTTTCTCGAACAAGTCCACGCTTTG
>WQWL01000001.1 GCA_009785345.1 Oscillospiraceae bacterium | reverse complement strand
CCGGAGATATATAATGCAAGGAGTGAGCATAGGGCAACCAAATCAGATCGAAACTTAGGTATTGCAAAACATACGGTTGTAGCGAGTAATATTAAAAAGACAATTTGCATATCACTTAACATATAATTTTGTATCCATCCTTAATCCATTAGTATTCATTTTGAATCTCAATGATTTATGCAGAGTAATTTACATGAGTGGAGCGAACAAGTGTAGGATTGCATCAAACAACTCGTCCCAAATCCAGCCCATCTTATTGTTAGGCTTAACTTCTTTTGATTCTGCTAACGTTTGAACAAAATCATTTTTAATATCTATTATGACATTTGAGCGATATATAAGTGTTGCACATTCAAAGTGCAGATACAAGCTTCTGTAATCAAGGTTAATTGTACCTACTATCGCAACCTGATCATCGCTAATAAAGCTTTTTGCATGAAGAAATCCCGGCGTATATTCATAAATCTTTACATTAGCTTCAAGTAAGCGTCTATAGTAAGAGCGAGCCAAACGATGAACGATTGCTTTGTCAGCAATTCCGGGTGTAATTATTCGCACATCTACGCCACGTTTTGAAGCTAATTGAAGTGCTTTTGCCATTTTTTCGCTAATAATTAAGTATGGAGAGTATATATAAACATATTTTGTGGCTTGATTGAGCATGTCTACATATATATTTTCACCTAACTCTTCACTATCAAGTGGTGTATCCCCATAGGGTAGAATTAAACCATCTGTTTCGATTTCATGATTCATATGGCATTTATATGATAAATGATCGTCAATGCGTTCATCTTCCTTACAGAATGTATCCCACATTTCGATGAACATAAGCGTGAAGCTCCACACGGCATCCCCATATAAGCGCAGACCTGTATCTTTCCATGTGCCGAATGGACTGTTCTTGTTGATATATTCATCTGAAATATTGATTCCGCCATTGAATGCTGTGTGGCCATCAATTACAATGATTTTCCTATGGTCACGGTGATTCATGAATAATTGCAAATACGGAACTAATGGGTTAAATCTCAGCACTTTAATGCCTTTAGCTCTAAGTCCTGCGACATATGAGCGTGAAAAGAGCTTAACAGACCCCATATGATCTACAATCAAGCGCACATCTACACCGGCTTCGGCTTTGCGCACCAACACTTCAAGTATACAGTCCCACATGGAGCTATCTTTAATAATAAAATATTCGAGAAAGATAAACTTTTCTGCCTTCTCCAAATCAATGAGCATATCTGCAAACATCAACTCACCGAGTGGATAGTATTTAACTTGGGTATTTTTGTATGCATGATATGATGAACTATTTCGAATATATTGCATTAAGCTAAACATTCTCTCATTTTGGACTTCGTTTGCGATTGGAATGTTTCCAGACTCATCTAAAAGTTTTGCTATTAATGCGTGTTCGTGCATTTGAGCCGCAATCTTTTTTGTTGGTCGTTTATTTCCTGCTATCAGATAGAGTGCTCCACCTTCGACTGGGAACAGGAGGACGATTATAATCCATATTATTTTGTATGAAGATGCCTTATCACCTTTAATAATAAATAGAAAAACCACCGCGCTGACACCCATTGCAATATAAACCATGTAAGGTACATATATTCGCAGAGCAATTGATAAAGCAATAAGCATTGCTATTTGCAATACAATTAAAAATATAGTCAAAGTTAATCTGTTAAAAACTTTTTTCATTGACGCTCCTGTTAATTATAGTAACGTGTTCTCTAACAAGTGTATTATAATAAATATTTTTCATATACACAATATAAAATTTGCATCAAAGTAATATGAATTGATATTCATTGTTACAAGTCAGAGGCCAGCCGCAATCAAGTGGTATGTCATGGATTTTTCGCGTATGTAGGGCGATGAGACCCGTTCTAGCGAAAAATCCAGGACATATTGCTTGATGTAGGCGGATTTTATGCATGTGTGTGACCAGTAACATATTCATTCTTACAAGTCAGACTACGCATCCATCAAGCAAAATACAATAAAGTCTTGATACTACTATGCATCAAGACTTTATAATGTTGGTGGGGGATGGCGGATTTGAACCACCGAAGTCACTGACAACAGATTTACAGTCTGCCCCCTTTGGCCGCTTGGGTAATCCCCCGTATAAAGGCGAGAAGCGCGTGTGTTAACAGCGATTCTCGCCTTTGGAGCTGGTGGACGGATTCGAACCCCCGACCTGCTGATTACAAATCAGCTGCTCTACCGACTGAGCTACACCAGCAAGTACCTATACAAGGCACAAACGAAATGATAACAAAAGCAGCCGAGTTTGTCAACACAAAAATCTTATAAAAACTATATTTTTTTTATGCACATGTAATTGTCATTGAAAATCAGCAATTTTACTTGTAGGTATTGCTGATGAGGATGGTGTTCAGTATAACTTGAATATGAGTGAAAAGATGGTATAATTTTTTACAATGAAATCTCATGGAGGGTGAAACACAATGTTAGACCAATTTTCGCGTACCAGAATGCTTATTGGCGAAGCAGCGATGGAGCGTTTGTCAAATAGTACGGTTGCCGTTTTTGGCATCGGTGGTGTCGGTGGGCACACTGTGGAGGCACTGGTTCGCTCCGGTGTGGGAGGGATAGCAATAATTGATGATGATAAAATATGTCTCACCAATCTAAACCGTCAAATTATCGCAACCCGCGATACTGTTGGGCGTAATAAAGTGGATGTTATGACTGAGCGTATTAAGTCAATTAATCCTAAAGTAGAGGTAGAAGTCCATCAGACTTTTTATGGTCCTGACGTAGCGGATCAATTTGATTTTACCAAATATGATTATATTGTAGACGCTGTGGATACTGTGACCGCAAAACTTGACCTTGTTAAACGTGCAAATGCTGCAAATGTGCCCATCATCAGTTCAATGGGTGCAGCTAACAAGATGGATCCGACAGCCTTTGAAGTGACAGATATTTACAAAACTCATAATGACCCACTTGCACGAGTCATGCGAAGAGAACTACGAAAACTTGGTATCAAACATCTTAAAGTGGTATATTCAAAAGAACCGGCAAGAAAACCTATTGAGAGCACGGCAGATGATTGTAACAAAAACTGCATCTGCCCGCCGGATGTGCAAAGAACCTGCGCAGCTCGACGTCAAATCCCTGCATCAAATGCTTTTGTTCCCGGAACAGCAGGACTAATTCTTGCCGGTTGTGTGATTTCTGACTTAGTGATTAGTATATAGCCTAATTCATGCAAAAATTAATAAACCCCTTGCAGCAGAACGACTGAGGTTGTTTATCATTTTGACAAACAACCTCAATTTCACATGAAAATTCTACAATACGCTCTATTCAGACGCGGCGAATGGTTTCACAGGAGTATTATACATCCTCAACAACCGATTCTGATGGTTCATTTTTACTTGGGTATATTGACATTACGAAATCACGTAAGACAATAATTATAACAACAAGCAAAGCAAATGCTGCGAGCCTGTAATCTAATAGCTCTACACCAAACATCAAGAAAAATGCATACGCTAGGAAAGAGCAAGTTATGGTTACGACAGGTACATACCATCTGCGCTTATCGTAGAAAAATACAGTCACAGCCAAAACATCAGCAATAAAATAATAACGATCATGCATTTTGGGAAGTAAGAAAGGCATAATCACAGCAAACAAATATGCAAGACGGACATAGTCAACGGTTTTTATCAACCGCTTTCTGTTCACGTATGTAAAATACATAAGACTAAGCACAGCAAAGCCTGCGAAATAAATCCCTGCAAGACGGAAGTTCTCATAGGGAACATGCTCAAAGAATCGCCACATATTTACAATGTTCAAATTTAGCATACTATAGAAATTTGCTTGTACAACATAGGCAAGTAATGCGTCAGCTATCGGCATACCTGCAATAATGGCGGGCATAAGAGTTGCAATGTATACGACAAAAAACACATAGCAATCTCGAAGACGCAGCCTGTTCATAAATATGAATACCGGAATCATTGGAAGCAAGAATACTGCTTGAAGTTTGAAAGCAAAAGCAAGTGCCATAAAAGCATAGGACATCTTGCTACGACCACGAAGTCCAAAGTAAAATGAACCAATAGCAAATGTTGCGTATATTGAGTCACATTGTCCCCACATTGCGCCATTTAATATAACAGTCGGAATTGCGAACGCTGCTAAAAATGCCAAAGCTTTCATATTTGCACTTGAGGTTTTGAGAGATACGATTTTCATTACAAAGTAGGCGAGAAAGAAATCGAAGATTACAGATACTATTTTAATCAAATATAGTTCGGAAATATTGATTCTTGCAATTATGTTGATAATATACATATATGGCGGATTATATGTTCCAACATTTATTCGCAATCCTTCTAAAAAAGTCATTGTACGATATTCTTCAACCCAAGGCTGTAAAAAAAACAGAAAGTCACCGGATTGATAATAAAAAAGCGCTCCTCTTACAACAAGTAATGCTATTACACATATAAGTGTAAAAAGAATACGTATATTATTATCAGAAAGATATGGAGTATTTACGTTCTTATGATTTTGCATATATTGAAACGTGCTCCTTTAACTCAGATATTTTGAAAATTATATTATCATATATATATATGCGATACAAGTACAAACAATCCTTGCAATTGCGCTCTCCGTATAGTAATATTGATAAATATTTTATTGCAGTTTGGCAAAAACCGAATGGATTATGAAGAGGGATAGAAAAATGACAGTATTTGAGGAACTAAAAGCGCGTGGACAGATTGCACAGGTTACAAATGAGCCTGAAATCAGTGAAATGATAAATACAGGTAAAGCAGTATTCTATATTGGCTTTGACCCAACAGCTGATTCATTACATGCTGGTCACTTTATGACACTAACATTGATGAAGCGTTTGCAAATGGCAGGAAATAAGCCGATTGCACTTGTTGGTGGAGGCACTGCTATGATTGGTGATCCATCTGCGAGAACAGACTTACGTAGTATGATGACTGTCGAAACAATTGACCATAATTGTGAATGTTTAAAGAAGCAAATTTCAAAATTCATAGATTTTTCTGACGATAAAGCCATAATGGTAAACAATGCCGATTGGTTACGAGGACTTAACTATTTAGATTTTCTTCGTGATGTGGGTAAACATTTCTCTGTTAATCGCATGTTGTCGGCGGAATGCTACAAAAGTCGTATGGAAAAAGGCCTTTCATTTCTTGAGTTTAATTATATGGTAATACAAGCATACGACTTTTTTGAACTTTTCAATAGATACGGTTGTAATATGCAGTTCGGCGGAGACGATCAGTGGTCGAATATGCTGGCAGGCACAGAGCTTATAAGGCGAAAGAATGCCAAAGATGCTCATGCACTGACTATTAACCTTCTGCTGAATTCTGAGGGTTCAAAAATGGGTAAAACAGCAAAGGGTGCAGTCTGGCTTGATCCTAACAAAACAAGTCCATTCGAGTTTTATCAATACTGGCGTAATGTTCAGGATTCTGACGTAATCAACTGCATAAAGTACCTGACATTCCTGCCTATGGAACAAATCTTTGAAATGGAAAAGTGGGAAGGAGTGCAGCTTAACACGGCAAAAGAAACCCTCGCATTTGAGCTGACAGCACTTGTACATGGCACAGAAACGGCAGAGCAAGTTCATGACACATCGAAGAAGTTATTTCAGTCCGGCGGAGCAGCAGATATGCCAACTCATGAGCTAACAGATGATGATTTCACAGATGGTTCTATTGATATCTTATCATTACTCGTAAAATCAGGTCTTTGTACGTCAAAAGGCGATGCACGAAGAAATGTAGATCAAGGTGGAGTTGAAGTAAGTGGTAAACCTGTAAAAGACATATCAACAAGCTTTGTGTTGGCAGATTTTGAAGATGATGGAATTGTTTTACGAAGAGGTAAGAAGAATTATCGCAAAGTTGTTGTAAAATAGAAGTTATTACTGTATTCATGCCCGATCATTGCTGTTTTAGATGGAGATGATCGGGTTTATTTTGCGTTATCAAGTTATATTAAAGATAATACTTTAAACTACTAATTTCTTTATAAAAATCAACGATATACTATATATGGATAAGTATAGGTTCTGATTTGTTTATGTAGCATGTGTATATAATATCTGCATAGCGGAGAGGATGAGTATATTGTTTACTAGAGCGCGAAATGCAAACAAAGGTTTTACTCTAACTGAAGTAATTGTGGTGTTAGTTGTTATTGCAATCCTTGCAGCAACGCTAATACCATCATTTATAGCCATGATTAGGCATGAGCAACAAAAAAATCGGGAAAATATTGCTCGGACACTTTATGTTGCCATGCAAAATCAACTCACGAGAGCAACGGTAGAAGGCAATTTGCACACAATGCTAACCGATGGCTTTTATTTGGAAGATAATGATCTTGTTCAAGGATTTGCCGATGCTAACCTTGTAGGCAAGGTTTCAAATTGTCTTGATGTTTTTCCCGTTAATGACACAGAGAACATTGATAATGTTTACTTCATAAGCAAGCCATCAAACTATGTTTTCGGCGAAAATAAAATTATTGATGATTTCTATGCACTTCTTGACGAAATCATTGTAAATAAAGAAATATTAGATGGTGCGATTCTGATGGAATTTAACGTCAGGACAGGTGTTGTCATGTCAATATTCTATGGCGATGATCTTAGTGGGCAAACTGTATTTGCATATGGTGGTACGGATGGAAATAGCGACATAATTGGCGAACGCGGCATGGAAAGTGCTTATCCTAGTATTGCATATAGTCGACGTCAAGGATATTACGGTGTTGACTATACCGGTATTGCACCAACATTGCCGATTGAAGATATAGTCCGCATTTATGATGGTATGAACTATGATGATGGAGCATGGCAACTGCACGCATCACAGGGAGAGCAACAGTTCGGTCTGAATGTGAGTCCGGATGCTACTAATCCTGTTCGAGAAAAAAATGTCTTGTTTGCAGAGTATTTATTGCAACAACCTTTAGATGTTGCTAATGCAGAACAGCGCATGTTCTACATATTCGACACAGAGAATGCAGATAGTGAAGCACGAATGTTATTGAGTTTTAATGATTCATCCAACATAGGTGGTTCAACAACAGTTTATACAGATTTTAGAACTGCAATCGAACAAACTCAAAACAATGACAATCATGCTGTATATCTCGATACTGATACGAGAGTTGTGGTTAACCAACATGGTGTTGATGTTGGTGGTTTGTTTAATCGTTATATTTGGATTCTTGACTTTATTGAAGAAAATATTTTTACTCAACCTAACAACATTGTTGAAAAGTATAGCAACATAGACCATTCAATGAATGTGCGTGCCGGGATTTCAATAGAAAATGGTAAAAATATTGAGTCACCTATGTATGCAAATACGCACTTTTTAGACAAATGGCCAAATGGCACATATGAAGTTACATCAGTCAGACATCTTAATAATATAATCTATGTTCCTGATGGCAATTATGCGCAAACAGCTGATATTGACATGAGGACCTTGATAAATGAGATGGCCGCAGAAATAAATAGAACACCATACAACTTCAGACCGATTACAAATTTGACAGGCTCATACAACGCTGTAAATGGAACAAATTTACAATGGAGAATCGAGTATTTAAGAATAAATACTTCTGATAAGTCAGCATATAATAATCAAAATGTTGGATTATTTTCAAATGTTCAAGGGAATATTGTCGGCGTTTCATTGTTTGATGCAGAAATTATCGCACCAAATGCCACGAATGTTGGTTCTATTGCAGGAATTTTAGATGGGGGACAGGTAATCCGTAGCAATAGCTTTGCGAATGTTTTGGGTGATAGCGGTAATATCGGTGGTCTTATCGGGCGCATAGAAAATAAGGGAGTATTGTCGTATTCATTTAATGCCGGATATTTCAATACACATAGTGATACACGCACATTCCAATATATGAAAGCTGAAAATGGTGAAAATGAATTAGTTTTCATCGGCACAGGTTCTGTTATTGCAAATGGTGGGAATATAGGTGGATTAGTTGGTAGTAATGATGGGAAAATCACATATTGCCATAATAATGCCAGAGTAAACATAGAAGATGTTGAGATTGATCCGGATACATATCAGTCTATTAGCTATACATCAACAGCGACCGTTTCAAGTGGTACTAATCTGGGAGGAATTGCCGGACTGAACGAAAGTACAGAAACTATAGAAAACAGCTATGCTACTAACTTTGTGGCAATTTATAATGATGCAAACATCAATACAGGCGGAATTGCCGGAACGAATACCGGTACGATCAGAAATTCCCACTATATTGCAAATGGTGCGACAGACTCTGGTGCTGATTGGGGATCACTAACGAGAGAAGAACTAAGCGATATTGCCAACGTTCGCTTACCTTCGGGCTTTGATGTTAACATCGATTATCTTGCTGCATATGGTGACGGTGTTCAGAAGAACAAATATACTCAATATCCATATCCAATACTGGCGAATAACAACCCGTTTGCATACATAGAAGAGTCCATACTTGATCCTCTACAAGAGAGCCATGAAATGGGATGGGAAGATATTTATGGTGAAACAATAATCCATGCAGGTGCGTTGGTTTATTATGAATTTTACTCAGATTATTCACGGAGATATGTAAGTCCATATTTAAGCACTACTATTGTATCTGCAGGTTCGTCCGCACTTGTAACACACGATGGTTATGCCATTGAGTTTTATCCGAATACGCAGGGATATTTGTTTGAGTACGGAGAAGGACACTTCTATAAAATTATTCAAATTGATAATGAATGGAGAGTATTAGTGATTGTTGATGGCATAGAGGAAGCAGTACTTGACGAGGACTGGCAGGCTGCTGAGCAGTTTGTTCCTACGATTAATATTCCAGAGGATGGTATTGATAATCCAGTTATGTACCGCATTTATATACCGAATTATCTTGCTCTTGAATATGCAAGTTCGCCAACAAATAAGCAGATAGATATTAGACTGTTCCCAAATGCAGAGACTTCAATTGATGAAATTACTTCTGTAGAGAACATTTTAAGCAGAGTAAATGCTCCTGGTTCGGGAGTCGTTGAAAGCTATAATCCATTATTTGCTAATTTTACTAATACAACAAATGCAAGCATACGTTCAGCAAGGCAGATGGATAATATAAACTTTGTTGCAGGGGACACAAGTGGCGTTTTCACACAACATTTAAACATAGATTATGCCATAAACTACTACGGTGAAGTAGTGAAATCAAGCGGCAATACATTTAACACAAATACGACTACACGCAGATTGTTTGCAAAAAATGCAATTATCACAGAACAATTTGCCGGAAGATTTGTCGGTACGAATATGTGGATATCAAACCTGATGATTAATACTCCGAGCTCTGACAATGTTGGATTATTTGCAGAAAATGCAGGAATTATTGAACAAGTAACACTTAGATTATATTCATACACAACAGACACCATAGTAGGCCGCTCAAATGTCGGAGGAATTGTTGGAACAAACTTGAGTTCTGGGATTGTTAAAAGTTGCTTTGTACAACAAGTTGTCACTCGAAATGCACAGGGACAATTACCTGATTGGAGCGACCATCCTGCTGCTGTACGAGGAACGTCAAATGTTGGCGGGATTGTTGGAAATAACTTAGGTGCTTTGAACGATGTAATATTTACGTCTACATCTGCACGCCCTGCAATCAGAGGAACAAACACTGCTTCAGTTGGAGGCATTGCGGGTGTGACAGCAAGCGAAATTGATAACATCATGTATCTTGCAGTCGCTCCTAGAATAGGAAGCGGAAGAGCAGAAATGCGTCCATTTACAGGATCTAATACTTCATATGGCAACAACGCTGTGTACCTTTCCGGTGAACCGGCACTTAGACCATTCCAAACAGTTTTAGATGGTGGTACTGCATCTTATACTGACTATAATCTCAGGGCAACAGGACAAAAGTTGGATTATCCTGCTATGGATACAAAAAGCATTGTAGAAAGTTATAGTACAGTGCAATTTAACAATAATTGGACTATAAATAATACAAATAACATAAACTTTGATGCAATGCAAAACCATACACAATTTCTATATCCTTTTCCCATAGGAACAGTTCCATCTATAGAAAGAGAAGAATGGCCAGTTGTCGCCTTTATACCAAATGATCTCCCTGATGAGTTGGGTTTGATTTACTACGAAAAATATACCGGAGGTGGAATAGGAATATTTGCACGATATTATGATGCAGCTGGCAACTTGAGAATTATGGATTATTTAAGATATGATAATCCAATTATAACTGAAGCAGGATACGGTGCTGAAATACCGACCGGCTTTAACACAAACGCAAATCGTCCGGTGGTATTCTCGCAATATATAAATAATTCCTGGAGTCCGTGGGCAGAACTGAATGCTGGTGGACCGGGGGGGCAAATGCAACTATCCGGTTTGGATTTACCAGTTCCGCAATTGCAACCACGTAAGTTTGTTTATTTTCCTGCAAGATTGCTTTTAAGTGCAGCAGAAAGTGCACAAAATCCGATTGAGCCAATTATACTGTTCATTTCCAGCTCATCTGGTAAAGTTGAGCTTCCAGGAATTAAAGCATTTGTTAACCCATTCTTTGCCAAAGAAGTTTATCCTGTGGATCTGGGTTCAGGCTCAGGCACTCCTCCTGTATTGAGTAATGTAAAAAATCGGCATCCAACAGAGCATGCAATACGCACACCGTGGCAGTTACAAAACATATCGCTATACATTGAAAAGAGTGTTGCACTTTGCAGCAATGATCATGAACATACGTTTATTCAAGAGATAGATATCGATATGACAAAAACAGGACTTGGAGTAAGTCTTGTATCACCTCCGGGCAATAATCAACCTACTGTGGCTCAGCTTGCTAACATAGTTCGTGGTGAGTTCACAGGTGTATATAACGGGCAAGGGAATAATATTAGTAACTTGTCATTAGTAAATTCAACTACAGGCACAAATATTACAAGAGATAACAAAGGGCTATTTAATACAATTGGAGTAAACGGAACTATTGAAAATCTGACACTTTACAACTCATATATTCAAAATGGAAGCAATAATGGCAGTTTTGCATCTATAAACAATGGAGTTGTTAGAAATGTTGCCTTTGTTTCAGGAAACTCAACGACTTCTATATCACAACAACCGATTACCGGATCAGATAAAACAGGAGGAATTGTTGGAACAAACGACGGCACAATAGAGAATGCCTTATTCCTTGCACAAGCATCAGGAAGTTCAACTACTGCTATTGCCCCTATCACAGCAGCAGGAGAAGGAACAGAAATAAATGCATACTATCTCTCCGGTACGTATTCATCAGTACTGCGCCCTACACAAGCACCACAAACAGCAAACTTCAACATTTTCCCAACATCAGCAGTAGTTCGCGGTGAGCCTCGTACAACACAAGAACTGAATGCAAGTAGTGAGCTTGGTGAATTTTGGAGACAGTCATCTGTGCTAACACTGAACAACACAATACTCAGTGAATATAACCCATATCCATATCTCGGCACATCGCCAACCATGACATGGCCTGTAGCAACTGTTACAGCTAAGGATATTGTCTACTTTGAAGAATATTCTGATGGAACTGTTGGTTTTTATTCAACACAGAGTAGTTCTGGGTTACCAGAGCTCAGCAATAATAATGATGTTCAGGTAACACGGTATGGATATGCTGTTATGATTGATAGACCGGGAACATTTGGTATAAGCATAAATGCAAGTAATGGTAATAATACCTATATAAATTCTATAGATACAGCACGACCCGGAGTTGGTGTTGAGACTAGCTATTACTATGCTGTAATTCCGACAACGGTTGCATCAGGTGTATCAGGTGAGATTTATGTAAACGACCAAGCAACCGGTTATTGGATAGATACACGTTTTGCAAAGTCTATTTATACTAATTTTGCAGCTGCAACGAATCCGTCACAAATTTATATACGCACTCCGCAACAAATGATTCAAATGAGTGCTCCTACAGTAACATCAGGTGTTAACTTTATACAGGAACGCGACCTTGATTTTACAAATATATCATTAGGCAACTCGGCGGCTGTTGTAATGGGGATATTCGACGGAATATTTGATGGTAGTGGCAATATTATAAAAGGGTTAACGATTAACTATACACAGTCTGGAACTTCAGTCCAAACGAGTTATGTTGGCCTATTTAGCCGGAATAATGGCACAATTAGCAGGGTTACATTAGTGTTTGATGGTACATCGCGATCAACATCACCAATACGAGGGAATGTTAATGCACAAGTAGGCTCAGCTGTGTATGTAGGCTCAATAGCAGGGCAGAATACAGGGATGATAACAGATATTTCTATTGTAAGTTCAATTCTGGATATAAATAGTGAAAATGTTATTGTACCAACAGGAGGCTCAGGAGCAAAAGCTGGCGGTGTGGTTGGGGAAAATACCGGAAAAATAACAAGCGTTATTTACCTGGCACCTGCACCAAATAATGGTACAGAAATATATCCAATCATAAACTCTGAAGCCGGAACGTCGGCAAAATACATGGAAGTATATTATCTCGGTGGAATATCCACATCTGAAGTCATGATTATAGATAGCGAAAATAACACTATAAGCTCTGTTAATGGCTTTGATTATATAGTATTCACACAGCCGGTAATCGATTTCACAATGGTCGATACTGAAGAGCTATATATAACGATTGAAGCTTTACCTTATTGGACAAATCAAATACCGTCGATCTGGACGCTGCCATCATCAACACCTATGTACGATTTTGTTTACGAAAACACCTATCCATATGTTAATCGCATAATATCATCAACACAAAGTGTTCCAACCGCGTGGCCTATCGTTATTGAAGGTGAGCCTGAGTTGATAGCAACGACTGCATCAGAATGGAATATAGAACTTAGCGAGATGCATGAGAGCGAAATGGATGAAATAGCAGTAGATGAAAGCTGTATGGATGACTTGGGTGACAATGATAATGAATCTAACACCTCAGATGATGGAGGCGAATATGGAGATGTACCAGATGAATTAACCGGTGATGATAATGGAAAGGGAAGCCCAAATGAATCCTACACAGACAATGTTAGAAATTCCGAAGAAGATGGCATAGCTGATAGTGATGAAGACACAACAAGTAGAGATGGTTTTGCAATTGCAACCGGCGTAATTACACTATTTGGTGGAGCTGGATTTACTCAAACAAGAATTTTTAAAAGATACATGCGAAAGCGCAATGCAAGAGCTGTTCGAAGAATCAATGAGTACAATAGATGTAAACGTAATGGACGCAGAGTTAATCGATATATTTTGCGATATCACGAGCAAAGAAATAGAGAATGGAGGCGTTGATGATGCGACTTATAAACAAAGCTTCTAGAATATTGAAAGATAAATCAGGCATGTCATTAATGTTTGTGCTTGGAATCATGTTCTTGCTTTTGGCTGTCGGCGCTTCCGTTCTAACTGCTGCAAGTGCAAACATTGGTTCAAATGTTAGACAAAGTAAGTACAATACAGCAATAGTTATGACAGACTCAATACATGGAAGTATTAAACACAGTCTGGAAATGACGCCTTCATCAACAGATTATCTCGATGAGGATTTTGAAAATTCGTTAGCATACCAAATTGCACAACTAATCTACAATAACACGAATTCAGAAGTACCAATTGAGACGGTTGAGCTTGATATTGATATACCGGGAGTCGATATGAGTGCTGTTGAAAGCATAGCGTTAGAAATACTATTCCAGGATGTTAGGTTTGCAGGACCCGTCGATGCAGTGCCTGAAACGATACCACCAACCCCTCGTATCCCAAAAACGGCTACAGTAAATGCGCAAATGACTGTTTGTACAATCGTAGAGATTGAATCTGCAAGTTTGAGAGAAACACCTAGATTTATCACAACGGTAGCAACCTACGAGTATAGAGATGGTATATTGTCGGACGAAAATGCCGATGGCGAAATAAGAGAGATGAATTTTAGTGATTTTGGTAAGTGGGTGTTAGTGAGCTATGAAATTATTGAATCTGAATCAGTTGAAAAGTAGATTGCAGAGTATTATGCAACTAGAATCTACTATATGCGCAACAAAAAAAATTCTCCGCTCGAAGAGGGGGTTTACCATCATGGAAGCAATAGTTAGTCTGTTAATATTGAGCATTCTATTGACTACAATTGTGACGATAATCAGGTTCTCAACTTCGATGACAGCTGCATCGATTGCTGATGCCGAAACATCGCAAAATATGTTTAATGCTTTAATATTAGAAAGTTATGACGGAGAGGCAGAGATAATCACTTTCACATCAGATGATGCAGATATTGAAGTATCGCATGGAGTTAATTTATACAATGCAGACGGGATAATAGCATTTACTCCAACACCATAGTGGTGGCGAAAATCTGACTCATTTGTTAAGGTGGAGTCGACTATAACGTCATTCTGCGACGACCCGCAGAATGACTAATTAGTAAGGTAGGGATTGGTTATGAATGTAGAGCTAATTATAAAAAGAGTGCGAAAGATATTCATATCAAAAAGAGGATTTACCCTTATTGAGGTTATTGTTGTTTGTGTACTGTTTGCAATTATTGCCACGACTGCTATATCAGTTTTATCGCCAATGCTAAAAGCTTATGCTAGAGCAAATGATATTGCTGAGTATAATTTGCTTCTTGATAATGTTGGGAACACGATTGTTAGCAGTATGATGCAAGCTTCAGATGTTAAAAATATCACAGATAACTCTGTGATAATGATTGTTGATTCATCATTAATAACTTATAGTGTTGTCGACGGTATATTGCAAAAGAATGACAGTATAGTATTTCCTAAGAATTTCTATAAAGGTAAAGATGTTAGCTTCGTGGTAACACCCGCAACCGATGCACCTGACTTTTTAATAACAGTAACGGTAAGCTCAAGCAGCACCGGTGCATCAATTTCACGCTCATATGCTGTGAACCCACCATTAATGGACGGGCAGTAATTAATGATACAACATATAAAAAGGCTGAAACTTGATGATTTAACTCATTTTGCTTCAGCCTCATTTAGGAACTGTTAAGAAATAACTCGACGCTTTGTCTTGCCTTTTTGCCGCCATGTGGTGCGGAAAAACCTTGAAAGGCCACAGGCATTCCGGCGGTTTTTTCACTCCGCATGACAACAAAAATTCGGCGGCAAAATCGTCAACTTATTTCTTAACAGTTCCTTATATTATTCAAGCGCTATGGATTTGTAAATGTAAGTTCAAATGCCATTGTTATATTTGCGTTTTCATCTTCTGATATACTGTTGTTATTGACAGAGTATCCAAGATTTGTTATATGAATAAATTGCATTTCAGTTATGTCATCAACTAATTCAACCAAAGAGGAGTAATTACCTGTCATATTCATTGTTGCTACGACAACAGTAAATAGGTATGAGTCTTCCAATTGATCATCGCTATCATCTCCTGGTTGTGGAGCACCAAATGAGTTCGTAAAACGCAGAGCCGTGGGCTTCAATCCGTTTGTGATACATAGATCTGTCAGTATTCTATCAATTTCTTCATTGGGGATAAATGCCGGATACCCTTGAAGAATCTGTTCGTATTTCACTATTGCAGCCATGTTGCGTTCTTCAATTTCTGCTGCATTTAGTAAATCAGCTTCCACCTGTGCTCTTTCAGTAATCAATTGATTTCTTTCTTGGGTTCCATCAATGTATTTGCTGAATAATGGATAGATTGCAAACTGAACAGTCAAGTAGGTTAATAAAAGCAATAATGCAATGAAAAAGAGTATTCTTTCTCGCTTACTCAAACCACGTTTTGTCATGAATAATCATTCCCTTCGGTTATTTAGACTTTGTACAAAGTATTAGTATTATACGGGAATTACTACATCAATGCTGAATATAAATACCCCATCTGCACCTGTAGCGTAGCCGGTATAATAGACATTAAAGTTTGTAAGCATTGAATTTGTTCTCAATAACTCAACAAATGCTGATGCGTCGTACTCTGTTGAACTTGAACAGGAAACAGTAATCGTACCATTAGAATAGTTGAAGTTTATTCCATTTATTTCGACAATCTCTCCGGCGGTATTCATAAGACTATCGAGGATTTGTCTATTTATGTTGTGCTCACTATCTGTTTCTCCTTGCATATCTATAGCAGACTCATAAAGTGTAGTTATATGAGTTGTGTTGAAATCAAGTTCCTCTAATCTATTCCTTTCAGCAACAGTATATGGAGCTTCGAGAAATTCATTTATCTCACGGATATCTCGCTCAACACTTGATGTCAATATCCACAGACCGGTTATTGTCGTTGCAACCATTATAAAAACAGCTGCGAGGACAGGAATCCATGTTCTTTTTGGCTGTCTAAGTTGCTTGGCTTTATTCAACATTTTTATGCAATAAAGTATGTCGTTTTTTGAATCCGGCATTAATGCATTAAAGTAAGCAAAGTGAGCATTTGGTGGAAGAATTTCTGCTTTTTTAGCATTTTTGTATAAGTTAAGTTTTGAAAAGCTAATCTCAGGATATGAGGTATCGCGTATTATTTCTTCCATATCAGAGTCAGTAAGTCCCAGATAATAGCAATACTTTATTTCGTCAAAGTTTTGAGATCTATTAAATTGGATGATACCGGAAAGTTCGTCTAGTGTGCCATTGACCAACGCTGAACGATCATCACCGTAAAGCCTTGTTCTTGATTGAAAAACATTATCACCATTTTGGAAAATCATTGAAAGCATTACAACATCATCAACCAAATTTAGAACAAATGATTCATGTTCCAATTTTGTGATGCTGCTAACAAACTGCAAAACTGTAAATATTCCAAGATGGAGGGATGTGAGCTTGATATCTGCCGCATTGAAAAGAGAGATATATGATTGAGCATGAGAACTCTCGATGGCACAAGCAAGTATATTTTTTGAACCATCGGAATTATATCCAAGAGTAGAGTAGTCGCAAATTAAGTTTTCTGAGTCTGTAGAAATTTCTGAAAATTCATCACGAATAATCTCGTCACACATTAGTTTGTTAAGCTTGTTAGGAATAGTTATCTTTTTTGAATATACAAAGTTGCCGTCTATAACCAATGATGTTTCTTTAAACAAATGTTGATTAGCAGATTTAAGTGAACGCAGAGCTTCGAGAATTGGGTTGACATCGAGAATAACTCCACTCAACATGCATTCCTCCGGAAGTGGATAACTTGAATAGTCTTTTACGGTTATATGTGTTCCTGACTTTGTGTATGATACAACTTTCACCATATCTGTTGAAATATGAACTGACGTTTTCATTGGTATGACCATTCCTTTCGTACTTGCTAATCACAAAACAACCATGAATATGGAATGGTCATTTCGTGCATTAATTTGCGGTTTCCAATAGGGAGAGCGAATTGGCACATTCTTGCGGAAGTTTGAATTTATCCAAATTTGTCACCTTTCAAATATGAGGGTGCTATATCAAAGTAGAGTATTTGTCAACTAAATACGCTTCACAGCCTTTGGTTATGCGCCTACGCCTTGATAAATTGACATTACTGCCAACATTACTGCTAACATGATTGTACCTATTATCGCAGCCATTATAATAATCATGATGGGCTGAATAAGTTGTACAAGTTTGTCCAGGGCGATCTCGGATTCATAGTCAAAACTTTCAGCAGTTGATTCAAGCATGGAATCAAGTCTTCCGGATTCCTCGCCAATCATGATGGTTGTCGAAAGTTTCTTGTCGAACCCTTCAACTTTCCCAATTGAGGATGAGAGGGAATCACCATTTCGAACATTAGTTATCACATCTGTAAATTGTTCAGCAATATACTTGTTGTTAATGATGGTAGATGTAATTTCAAGAGCACGAATCATTGGTATCCCACTTGAATATAATGAAGAAAGTGTTCTGGCAAATCTCGCTGTATAGATAATTTTGAGCAGTTTGCCGACTTTCACAATTTTCAGTTTTAATTTATCGAACTGATATCTAACCGTCTCTATTGTCATAAGCATTTGAATTGCGAGAACGATTATGAGAATACCGATAATTACGATATACCAATAGCTGACCATGAATGTGCTGATTGATAGCATTGCCCGAGTGATCGCAGGCAAATCGAATCCTTCAAATGCACTGAGCAGGTTGGGAAGAATGAGGGTGAATAAAAGTAACACAACGACAATGGTAGTTACAAGAAGTATCATAGGATAGGTCATAGCAGCTTTTGCTTTTGAATTTAACCGATGTTCCTTTTCATAGTGCACCGCCATCTTCTCGGCAACTTTCTCTAATTGACCGCTAGCTTCACCTGATGCATACATATTTACTAATAAATCAGGAAATGCCTTTCCTTGTAATCGCATAGCCTCAGAAAGAGTATGTCCCATTTGAACATCTCTATGTAGTTTCGAATAGATTGCAACTATTTTAGGCGAAAAATCACGGTTCTTTAAAATTTCCATTGCACGCAAAATGGTTATACCACTTGCGAGCATACCGGCAAGCTGTCTAGAAAACTCGCCAACGTCATTTGCTTTCATATGATAGACAGTGCTCTTGTCTTCAATTTCCTTGTATTTAGTTGGCACAAGGTTTTGAGCTCGAAGTAAACGCCGTAAATCTTCATCATCACGCGCGTCTAGCTCTCCGTGTACTTTATTATTTGTTAGGTTAATTGCTAAATATGTATATCTAGGCATGATCACAATTCTCCATATTTATAATAATTGTTACTCAAAATAAAAATATGTTCAATATAGTTTAGGCTAAAAGGTAATTAGTGTGAGATACCAAGAAATGATGTCATATCCAAAAAAGAGTGAGATTGCCACACCAAGACTAATTGCAGGTCCAAAGACCATATGTTCGCCACGAGCTCGTTTGCCGGTAGATATGAGAAATATTGCGCAGACTCCGCCTAGTAGTAGTGCTATGAAGAACGCTAGTAATGTGTCTTGCCAGCCGAGTAAAAAACCGCATGCTGCCATTAGTTTAATGTCACCGCCGCCGAATGCTCCATTTACTACTAGAGTGATAATGAGCAATGGTATGCTTATTATGAAAAAGCCGATAACTCGTTCAAGCAGTGTGGCATGCGGAAAAAACCAAATTGCGGCAACAGCGAAAACGGCAATTGCAATTACTAGTGAGTTTGGTATTTTTGATGTCTGCAAATCAATCACTGAGATTGCAAGTAGGGTAACTGTCACACCAAATGCGAGAATTGTTTCAAGACTTAAACCAAATCGCATAAAGGTCACAACTGCAAGGAGTGCGCAAGATAGTTCAACCAGAGGATATTGAATTGGGATTTTCATTTTACAATTTCTGCAATGCCCTTTTAGAATTAGCCAGGAAAGAATTGGAATCATATCATATGGTTTTAGTTCTTTATCACATTTCAGACAACGCGAGCGTTTACTTGCTAAAAACGCGCCTTTAATCGGCAAGCGCGATATAACAACATTGATGAAGCTACCAATGCAAGCTCCAACGATTACAAGAAATGTGTAGATTGTGATTAAGTCATACATCATTATTCTATGCTTCCTTACTATTTGTGCGCCCGCTTGCATTTTTATGAAGCGGGCGCTGGGAATATGTTAATTACAGCGAGGTTCAGCTGAAAATAAAGTAATTAATATTTTGCATTACTTGATATTATCAAAAATTATTGACTATGCGGGAGGTGTGATAATTACTTTTTCATCAGTATTTTTTTCATATGTTATTCCTACAATACGAAGACCACCTTTAGCAATAACGAAGTCAGAAAATCCGTCTGGATTATCTACGTCATCCACTACTAAATTATAAAAATCTACACCTTCTGTTGAGGTTCTTACTCTACTAATAAATTGGTCATATGTAAGCGTAACTCTGTCATCTTTTGCATCGGCTATCGGCTTACCACTTTCTGTTATCAGTACCTGCGCGGCGACCATACCTACTCTGGCTTGAGCATACAGTGATTCCTCGCGTGCTCGGGTTGCAAAGTTTAGAAACGACGGGATAAGCGCGGCTGCTAATATAGCGACAATGACAAGGACGATGATTAGCTCCATTAATGTGAAGCCTTTTCTATTCTTGAGAATTTTTTGAAGTTTCATTTCCTTATTCCTTTCCATTACCATATAATTTGTTGTTGTTTAATATTTTGCTCGTAATATTAATATATAACGAGTAGCTCTTATACTATATCTTCGTGTAATTATTGATAAAAATTAGCCATTTCAAATAATAATATTAGATGCGCTCGATAGCTGAAAGAAATTCTGTCTTATTTGTAGCTTTTTCAAGAGCTGCTTCTTTTTTTATTACGCCGCTTCTTACCAAATTGGCAAGATAGTCATCAAGTAAGACCATACCTTGACGTGAGCTTGTTTGTATGATTGAGTTGAGTTGATGTCCTTTGCTTTCTCGTACTAAAGTAGAAACAGCGTCTGTTCCTATCATAATTTCAAATGCCGCAACACGACCAATACCACTCGCTTTCGGTAATAGAGTTTGTGTAATGACGCCTCTAAGTACAGCTGAGAGTTGTGTGCGAATTTGTTGTTGACTATGGGGTGGGAATACATCAATGATTCGATCAATTGTCATTGCTGCACCGGTGGTGTGTAGTGTGGAGAGAACCAGATGCCCTGTCTCAGCGGCAGTTATTGCTGCAGATATTGTCTCAAAATCTCGCATTTCTCCAACAAGTATAACATCAGGGTCTTCGCGCATTGCACTCTTTAACGCACCAGAAAAACTTTCCACATCTTCACCAACATTGCGTTGATGTATCATTGCCATTTTTTGCTTGTATACATATTCAACGGGGTCTTCAATAGTTAAAATATGGCATGCTTTTTTCGTGTTGATGTAGTCAACCATTGCTGCAAGAGTGGTAGATTTACCGCTTCCGGTTGGTCCAGTTACTAGAATAAGTCCACGAGGCTCATCAGCAAGTGATCGAAGTGAGTCTGGGAGTCCCAACTCGTCAAATGTGGGTATCTGTTCATTGAGAAGTCTTATGGCAGCGGCGATTTGCTGCTGTTGATAGAACACATTAACACGATAGCGCAAGCCATCATCAGTTTCATAGCTCGTGTCAACATCAATGGTGTTTTCGACTTTCTTACGTTGCTTTTCAGTAAGAAGAGAAAGCACCATTTCGCGCTTTTCAGGTATGTTAAGCAAATATGCTGTCTCGTGCAGCACCCCATCTATGCGAAATAGGGGATTACGTTGAACTGTAATGTGGACATCACTTGCTCGTTCAGCTCTTGCTTTTGCAAGCAGTTCATTGATATGCATTATAATGACCATTCCTTTCGAAAATCTCTAGACACAAAATGACCATGAGAAGGGACGGTCATTTCATGCTTCACTTGCGGTTTCCCATAGGGAGAGCAAGTGGCATATTCTTTCGTTAGTTTGAATTCATTCAAACTAATGTCACCTCACAATATTACTGTACGAAATATGTAAGCTTAAGTAGTTCTTCTAATGTTGTTTTTCTTTCCTTAACAAGACTAATAAGGCTTGTCTGTAGACTTTTTATCATATTATTTTCTCTTACATAGGCATATACTTCATCAATCCCGGAGCTGTGTGTTATGAGGTTTCTGATTTTTGCATCAATTGTTAGTATTTCATGTATTGCAACTCTTCCTTTATATCCTGTATTATTGCAGTTATGACATCCACGTCCTCTTGCAAGTACTTTTATATCTGTTGTGTTCATAGAGCGCATATCTGATTCAGTTGCCTCATATTCTTCACGACAAAATGGACAGATTTTCTTGACTAATCGTTGCGCGACAACGCCGACGAGTGAATTGGATACTAAATAGTCTTCGACACCCATATCAATGAGTCGCACTATTGCAGAGACTGAGTCATTGGTGTGTAATGAGGATAGCACCAGATGCCCTGTAAGAGCCGAGCGAACAGATATACTTGCTGTTTCTGTGTCACGTGTTTCACCAATCATTATTATATCCGGATCTTGACGTAGTATAGAGCGTAATCCGGTTTCAAAAGTCAATCCGGCTAGTGGATTGATTTGCGTTTGATTGACTTTATGTATTGCCTTCTCTACAGGGTCTTCGACAGTAGCAATATTTACATTTCGTTTTGATAATAGTTCAACCAGCATATATAATGTTGTTGTTTTTCCACTACCTGTAGGTCCGGTGATATAAATCAAACCATGGGGGGATTGCAATAATGACAACATTTTGTCATAATCATCTTGTTGCATTCCAAAGGTTGTGGCGTTATCAAGCACGGCTGTTTGACTAAGAAATCGCAGAACAATTTTCTCTCCATATAGAGTTGGAATTGATGATACACGTACATTGAGCTCTGCATCTTCAAGCATTGCACGGAAGTGACCATCTTGCGGAGCACGTTTTTCAGCAATGTCCATTCCGCTAAGTATCTTTATTCGAGCAGTCATTGAGCTGTGTAGTGATTGTGATAATGTCGTATAATCAACGATTTGACCATCAACACGAATTCTTATCTGTGTTTGGTTTTCAAATGGTTCAATATGAATATCACTAGCACCAGCACTATGTGCTTTGTTTAGCATTGAATTTATCAATGTTACAACCGGTGTATCGTCAGCTGTTTCAGAAATATCGACATATGTAAGCGCACTGGTTTCACCTGCAGCTTCGTTAGCACTACGAGTTGCATTTTGTGTTTCGATTTCTGAATAGCTTTCGTTTATGGCATGCAGAATTTCATCACGTTTGCAGACCATGCTTTCGACATGTTGAGCACGAGATATTAACTTTACATCTTCAATTGCATAATAGTTAAGTGGGTCATTGATTAATATGTGTAATATGTTTCGATCAACTTTTATCGCTATCAGGCAATGCTTCAATGCAACTGATTTTGGAATTAATGCAACTGCGCTAAGTTCTATAGGACATTCACTGATTGGAACATACTTTATCCCAAGGCGTGTCGAAAGTGCAGTATTTAATCGATCCTCTGTTATAATACCGGTTTCGATCAAAACCTCACCTAGTCGCTTTCTCGTTGGTGATGACTGTTGTATGCTGAGAGCCTTGTTAAGCTCTTCCTCAGTTAAATATCCTGATTCAAGTAGTACTTCACCAAGTCTGAGTTGGTGTGTTTTCGGAAGTGACATGATCTTTCCTCCTTAAGATGACATTGACAAAAAATGAACTGATAATTACAATAGAGTTAGTGAGGTGGAGTTTTGTTAAATGTAAAAACGCCCGATGAAGTTATAAAAATAATAGATTCGTTGTATTTGAGTTTTGATTCCAAATCAGAACTCGTTGACTTGTTGAATGCATGTGGACGAGTTTTGCACTTTAATATATCATCGGATGAAAATGTACCGAACTTTAATCGTTCTACAGTTGATGGGTATGCTGTACGTGCTTCGGATACATTTGGTTGTAACGAGAGTATTCCGGCTATTCTTAATATTGTTTCAGAAGTTCTGATGGGAGAGTCTGCCGATGTGGCGCTTGCTACAGGTGATTGTGCGATTGTTTCAACTGGTGGAGAATTGCCAGAAAGTGCTGATGCTGTGGTAATGGTTGAACACAGCGAAAATTATGGTGAGAATATTGTGGGCATTCAAAAGCCCGTAGCTCCAGGAAATAATGTTATTTTCAATGGTGACGATGTACGCATTGGACAAGAAGTTTTGAAAGACGGCACAGTATTGACTCCACATGATATAGGTATATTAGCTGCTCTTGGACATGATAGGGTGGAGGTGCGCGTTGAGCCTGTTGTTGGTGTCATTTCGACAGGTGATGAACTTGTCCCGACTTCACGTGTTCCAGTTGGTGGTCAAGTACGTGACATAAACACACCGATGCTGCTTGCTACTGTGACACAGCTTGGCGCAAAGGCTATGGATTTCGGTATAGTCAAGGATGATGAGCAAGCAATTCGTAATGCTGTTTTGTCAGCAGTTGAGACTTGTGATATATGTCTTATTTCCGGCGGTTCTTCTGCTGGTGCTAGAGATATGACTGCACGGGTAATTGAGTCCGAGGGTGAGTTACTATTACACGGGATTGCAATGAAACCGGGAAAGCCAACGATATTAGGCATAGTTCGTGGCAAGCTTGTTTTTGGTTTGCCTGGTCATCCGGTGGCTGCATACATGGTGACTGAGCTATTTGTTCGTCCGTTGATAAATAGACTTTTAGGATCAAATGTGAAGCGTTATAGCGTCGATGCCCGACTCGCTGAAGCGATTTCTTCAAATCATGGCAGGGCAGAGTATATTGGTGTGTCGCTTATTGAGGTTGATGGTGTATATGTTGCTCGTCCGATTAGGGGAAAGTCAGGTTTGATTTCCAGCTTATCGGGTGTAGATGGTTATATATGCGTGCCCAGAGATTGTGAAGGGCTTGCTAAGGGTGAAGCTGTTAAAGTGGTTTATTTTTGATTTTGCAAAAAGGTAACGAAGGTGAAAGGGAATATTTATGAACTTTAAATATTTAACCAATATCGAACTTGGGAAAGCACGGGAGGATTATCTTAATGCTCTTCTCTCCAACGGCATGAGTTGGCGAGAAGAGGTTGTCCATGTTACAGAGGCTTCTGGTAGGGTGACTAGTGGGGCTGTTTATGCTGATATTTGTGTGCCTCATTATAATGCTGCTGCAATGGATGGTATTGCACTTGATGCCAGATTAACTTTTGGTGCTAGTGAGACGACTCCTGTAACTTTATCTCGTGAGCAGTATAAGTTCATTGATACAGGTGATGCTTTGCCTGATGATTGTGATGCTGTCATTATGATTGAGGATGTTATTTTTTCTGACAACGAGGATGGAGTTATTCGTCTTTTTGAGGCTGCAGCTCCTTGGCAACATATCAGGCAAATCGGTGAAGATATTTGTGCCGGAGAGATGATTTTACCATCTTTTTCAAAGATAACACCTTCTGCACTTGGTGCTATGATTGCAAGTGGTGTTACAGATGTGCACATAATAAAAAAGCCCGTTGTTGGTTTTATACCAACAGGCGATGAGATTGTTTTACCAAGTGCAGAATTGAAGAGTGGGGATATTCCTGAGTTTAATTCGGCGATATTTTCCGCAATGCTTCATGAATGGGGAGCAGAAACCGTAATATATCCAATTGTAAAAGATGACGCATTACTTATACGCGAGACACTTGATACTGCACTTTTGGAGTGTGATATTGTTTTGCTTGGAGCAGGTTCGTCAGCAGGGAGGGAGGATTATTCTGCAAAAGTAATCGATCAAGTTGGTACAGTACTGTATCATGGTATTGCTATCAAGCCGGGAAAACCCGCAATTCTTGGTTACTGCGGAGAAAAAGCTGTTGTTGGAATACCCGGTTATCCCGTGTCAGGGATTATTGTGCTAGAGCAATTGGTGCGTCCTATAGTTGATTTTCTTTGCAAAACTTCAAGCGAGAGTGCGAAGTACTTAGATGCGACGTTATCAAGATCAGTTGTTTCTACTTTGAAATATTGTGAATTTGTACGTGTTCGTATGGGATATGTTCATGATAAGTTAATAGCTTCGCCACTAAGTCGTGGAAGTGGAATTGTAACGTCGTTTATGAGAGCAGATGGGATTTTGGAAGTTCCTCAAGGTGTCGAGGGTTATGAAGGTGGAGCATGTGTCAATGTCAGATTGCTACGTAGTGAAGAAGAGTTGCGTAAAAGCATTGTAATTATTGGAAGTCATGATCCATTAATTGATGAGCTTAACGACATTCTCAAACGTGAGTACGGAAATATATCTATTACGTCTTCACATGTGGGAAGTATGAGTGGGCTTTTGGCTATTAGAAAAGGCGAAGCTCATATTGCAGGAACTCACCTGCTTGATGAAAAAACAGGCGAGTATAATAAGTCATTTGTACAAAAATTAATTCCTGATAGAAAAGTTAAGTTAGTGCACTGTGTTAAAAGAATGCAAGGGCTGATTTTGCAAAAGGGAAATCCAAAGGGAATCAGTAATGTTGACGATATTAGTCAAGATAACATAAGATTTGTAAATAGACAAAAGGGTTCGGGTACGCGAATTCTAATGGACTATTTGTGTAAGCAGAATAATATAGATACGACAAAAATACATGGTTATGATAGGGAAGAGTTCACACATACTTCCGTTGCATCATTAATTGCTGCAGATTCAGCAGATGTTGGGTTAGGGGTTTACTCGGCAGCAAAAATGTATGATTTGGACTTTTTACATATTTGCGATGAACAATATGATTTTCTAATACCGGATCACGCATGGGAACTTCCGGAAGTTCAGCATTTGCTCAAAGTGTTGAAATCTGATGAATTACGTGAGCGACTGGACACACTAGGTGGGTACATGCTTGAAAATCCGGGGGAAATAGTAGAGTGCTAGGTATTATTTTCGCAAGTTAGAACTGTTATAAACATATGAATAATGGCACTTATCACTATAAATACGATGGAAATGTGCAGATTAACTTGACAACGGCATTATGTCGTTGTATAATCTTGCAGGCTAAAGATGAACGCGTAGGTTTACATATTTAAGATCGGTTTTGTATGCGCCTATAGCTCAGCAGGATAGAGCATCTGCCTTCTAAGCAGAGGGTCGCACGTTCGAATCGTGCTAGGCGTGCCACTAGGAAACCCTAGAGACATATGCGCTCTAGGGTTTTTAATTTTGTACGGTGTTTTGAGGAAAAAGCAAGAGTTATTAAAACTATTGAAGTGTCCTCAAAGCAAATTTTCGTGTGAAAAATTCTGAAAGGCAAGGAAATGAGAAGAATTACTAAAATAGTATCATTATTTTTGATACTAGCAATATTATTATCGATGAGTGTAGTTGCAACGGCAGCAGAACAATTAGTAGAATTTATAGGAGAGCCGCCATTAGAAGCATTATATGAAGTTTACAAAAACGGAACTAGAGTTAATGCATCCCCGGAAATACAACATATGATACGGGATTTTGCACAAGAGTATGATTTTTGCGAAAAAATAATTATGGGAATGATTGTACATGAAAGCACATTTAATCCAAGAGCACATAATAAAACAGGAAATTGGAGAGGGTTAGCTCAAATATCACCATTTTGGATTACAACGCGCCAAATAGAAAGATTCACTGATAATTATAAAAGTCGGGACTTATTTAATCCATATGACAACCTGTTAACTCTGATGGAAATGTGGTCATATGCACGAGATAAATATAATTTGGATTTGAGCACAGATCACGGATATATCCAATTACTATTTTGGCACTCGACAGGGCGCAATCCGAAAAACGTAAGAAATGGAACACGGTATACACGACAAGTATTGAAATTTGTTGATGAGCTGGTTAATTTGCAACCACAAGAAGATGTGTACGATTATTATCAATATTCCGGAACATATTATTGATTTGTAGTGTGCTTGTAAGGAGCTGTCCAAGTTATTGTTTGACAGTTCCTAAGTGGATTTCTTAGCGGAATTATATTTATCTTGAATCAATATACCTTTCGTACTATAATCATACTGATAATCATTCATTTCGGATTTCTTAGGCACAAAACTCTCATGATCTCATGAAAGAGGATGATTATTAGTACGATTCATTAATAAGGGACATGATTATGCAAACAGAAAACAACACGTCTAATGCAACAAAAATAATAGTCTTTTCAGATTCACATCGTGATACTCGGCGTATGAGTTATGTTATTGAAAAAACAAGTCCGGACGCAGTTATTCACTTGGGCGATTGCATTGACGATGCGAGAAAGATAAAAGCAAGATTTCCCAATATAACGCACCATATGTTGAAAGGGAACTGTGATTATATTTCATATGGCGATGACGAGTTGTTTATATCATTGGGAGAGTTGAAATTGTTTTTAACTCACGGACATGGATACTATGTTAAAGAAGATCTTTCGCGTTTGACACTTAGAGCGAGTGAGCTGGAAGCAAATCTGGTGTTATTTGGGCATACACACAAAGCATGCATTGTTGAGAAAAATGGAATTACTTTTATGAATCCAGGGCAAATGGAGCATCATTTTAGTAGAAGAAAAGCGTCATATGGGGTTGTAACTTTATCGAATAGCGACTTTAATTGTGAAATAATATATCTAGCTGAAGATTGGTAAAAGCTGGCTCGCTGAATATTAAGAATAAATATACAATTATCCGGTTGACCGGTTGATTTATATTCGTTTCTATGTTAGAGTTGCCACAATGCTCCAGTATGCAAATTATAGCAATGTTATTAAATATAGAAATAGTAATAGAAGTTTATGAGTATTTTAGAAAAGCTTAATACACCTAAAGATATACGAAATATGAGTATCGCAGAACTTTACACATTGTGTGAGGACTTGCGGTCTTTCCTTTTGTCAAATGTTTCAAAAACAGGAGGACACCTGGCATCAAATCTGGGTGTTGTTGAAATCTCTGTTGCAATTCACAATGTATTCAATACAGAAACTGATAGATTAATTTTTGATGTCGGACATCAATGTTATACACATAAAATATTGACCGGGCGTAAAGACGAATTTGATAAACTGCGAGGCTTTGATGGAGTATCCGGTTTTCCAAATCCTGTAGAAAGCATTCATGATGCATTCATAAGTGGACATGCATCCACATCAGTATCAGTTGCACTTGGGATGGCAAGGGCTAGAACCGCAATGGAAGAAGATTATTCGGTTGTTGCTCTTATTGGAGATGGTGCGCTGACAGGTGGACTGGCTTATGAAGGTTTAGCAGATGCCGGACATAGTGGTGAACCACTAATAGTTATTTTAAATGACAATGAAATGTCAATTACTGAGAATGTCGGCGGATTGTCAAGACATCTTGCGCGTCTGCGTGTGCGTAGGTATTATTTATCATTTAAAAAGTTCTATCGCAAAACAATCGCAAAGATTCCTTTAATCGGAAAGAAAATCGACGGCTGTCTTCGTAGAATAAAGTCAGGTATAAAAGACGCGCTATTGCCATCAAGTATGTTCGAAAATATGGGATTTGTATATCTGGGTCCTGCTGATGGACACGATATAAAAGAGGTTTGTAAACTACTAAAAATTGCAAGAGACCTTTCAAAGCCAACAATCATTCACCTTACAACAACCAAAGGTAAGGGGTACAAGTATGCAGAAGAAAGCCCTGAGATATACCACGGCGTTTCAAAGTTCAATATAATGAATGGTGAATCTGACGCACCACAATCGGAAACATTTGCTTCTGCTTTTGGTGATACTCTTGTTACGCTTGCTTCTAATGATAAAAAAATATGTGCAATTACTGCTGCAATGCAGTCCGGTACAGGTCTTGACAATTTTGCGGAGTTGTTTGAAGATAGATTCTTCGATGTGGGAATTGCAGAAGGGCACGCTGTAACAATGGCAGGAGGTCTTGCAAAGCAAGGTATGATTCCTGTCTGTGCAATTTATTCGACATTTGTTCAACGAGCTTATGACATGATTTTCCATGATGTTTGTTTGTCGAATTTACACGTTGTCTTTGCAATTGATCGTGCTGGATTTGTTGCTGATGATGGTCAGACACATCAAGGTATATATGATGTAGGTATTTTCTTACAAATGCCAAATATGACGATTCTTTGTCCGTCAGGAATTTCCGAACTGGATGAGATGTTGAGATATGCTATCTATGAAGTAGATGGTCCGGTTGCGATTCGATATCCGAGAGGAGAAGGTTGCGATTATATGCACAGTAGTCCAACATATAAGCCAATAGTACTAAGAGACGGTAACGATGTAGTTATATTGAGTTACGGCAGACTGATTGATAATGCCATGAAAGCTGCTGAATTGCTTGCAGAGCAAAATATAAGCGTCAAGGTAATAAAACTGACCGAGATAAGCAACCTGACATATGAATCATTTGGAGGCATGATAAGTGACACAGATACGGTTGTCATTGCTGAAGAATGTGTATCAGGCGGTTGTTTAGCCTCAAAATTTGCACTAGAGTTTTATGAATCCGGATTCGAAGGCAGAATAATACCGATAAATCTTGGCGATACAGTAGCACCGGTCGGCACAGTCGATGAATTGATGAAGGTATATTCACTTGATCCACATGGATTAGCGGAAAAAATTGTTGAGAAACTTATAAGAAATTCTTGACTCTACTCATTGCAAGCTGTTTTCCGCCATTCCGTCATATCCCGAGCTTCCTTAATAACTTCGCTGTTGGCACACCATTAGCATCCCAACGGCGTATTTTATAATACTTTTTCAGCATTGGAGCCAAGTGCACAATGCTTTTCTCATTTCCGTCTTTTTGTGGCTGATCTACAAGTCTTGCAGGTAAAGTATCACCATCGGTTAAACCTTGACGGATGTTTATCATTCTTTCGAGATTGAAAATTCGTTCACCTGTTTGAACAAATTTGCCAATGTCCATTTTATTCCCCGTAACTTGTTGATATGCAAAGGGGAAAGGAATCATAGCTGAAATATTAAAGTCCATTATCCATGGATGCCTATGAATAAATGCGACTGCTCCACCAAAATTTGGCATCATAGAATATACCATTTTTACGATGATATTTTTTTGATTATGTATAGAAACAGGAGGGAATACTGCGTATGTTGTGAATAGACATGCGCCCAAAGCAGACGCTGATTCCATCAAGTCTTGGAAAAACACAGCGAATGCCGATTTGCCTCTTGTAGTATTGCCACTCACACCTAGCCCCAAACCTTCCATTACAACCAGATAGCCGCCATTCAAGTGACATCCACCACGGTTTGCGGTTGCGTATCCGAGTCCCATGCCTTGTGCAGCGCGAGGGTCATATGCTGCAAGCTCCATCCCTTTACTGTGAACTGCGAATTCCTTGCCACCGTACTTCACAGACATGAGCCTGACACCATCGGCAATGTCATCACCGATTCCATCTCGTGTTGCTACTTTTGACACAAGCTCTTCAAGATTCTCACACTCACCGAATTTTAAACCATTATTCCAAAGTTCTTTTTCACTGAGCTCCATTGCAAAACCAACCGAGCCCCCAAAAGACATTGTGTCCATTCCGTATTCATCACATAAATAGTTTACTCTAATTATTCGTTCTAAATCATCATGCATAAGATTAGGACCTAGAAGACCGATTGTTTCCAACTCAGGTCCTTTTATTTCAATACCCTCATGTTCAACAATACGTCCGCATTTTACCGGACAACTCAAACAGCCTTTAGTCTTGATCAGATAATTATCACGAAGAGTTTCTCCACTTACTTTATCATAATTATCAAATGTGCCATATTGGAAGTTCTTTGTTGCTAACAAACCACGTTCTTGCATTTGCCTGACAAGAGCAGCAGTACCCATTTCCGGTAATTGCTTACCCGTTAGAGGATGGTTCTTTAGTGTCGAAATCCACTTAGCATTGAGTTTCTTTAAACGTGCGCTATTAGCAATTTTAATAGCAGCTGCATTGCCGTTTACAACGATAGCTTTTATTTGTTTGTACCCAAAAATAGCGCCAACACCGCCTCGTCCTGCAACACGTTCTTGATTTACGACACATGCATATCGAACGAGATTTTCACCGGCAGCTCCTATTACTAATTTACCGCCATCGCCGAGCATTTCTTTTGTTTCGGTTGTGGTTTTGCCCCACATAGCAGTTGCGTCTTTTAGTTCGATTCCATTTTCATTGATATCGATATAGGTTTTACTCGATGCTTTTCCGGAGATTACGATGGCGTCATATCCGGCAGCTTTAAGTTTCAAGCCAAAATCACCACCACAGTTTGAAGAGACAAGTAGACCTGTAAGTGGAGATATTGTGGAAATATTATATCTTGATGAACTTGGGAAGCTGGATCTATTAAGGGGGGAGGTAGTGATAACGATGAGGTTTTCATCGGAAAATGCTTCTATTTTTCTGTCAAGAGAGTCATATATAATCTTTGCTGCCAATCCTTTTCCGCCAATATATTTTTTCAAATCATCTTTTGGAAGCATAAAGTTCGAAATATCGCCACTTGTTAAATCTATGCGAGCCATTTTACCTGCATAACCATTTATTCCGGATTTTCCCATAAGACGTTCGTAAATACTTGTGAAATCAGCTTGGGAGAAAATGCGCGGAACAGGATATGTTGGGTTTGCTTCTTTATGTGAATGTTTTGCAAGTGCAGGAATATCTTCCTCTTCGATTTCATCAATTGTCGTTGGAATGTTCATCTTTAAATTTAGTTCTCTAATTGCTGTTATAAAACCTTTTGCTCTTTGCTCGTTAGTATTGCCTTTTATGCCGACCACATCTGCAAGTTCAGCGAGTGACTTGTATATTTTTGTACCATAATCGTCCAAGACATAGGGGAGAACGACTGCATTGGCTAGTCCATGGGCAACACCATATGTGCCACCTAAAGCATGGGCAACAGCATGCACATTTCCTACATATGCACGCGTAAACGCAACACCGCCACAGTATGCAGCTTTTAGCATATTAGTGCGAGCTTGAACATTCATTCCATCTGAGTATGCTGTATACAAATTTTCAAAGACAAGTTTAGTGGCTAATTTTGCCATTTCTCTTGTTGTCTTTGTATTACTTCTGCCGATATAAGCTTCTATGGCATGGCAAAGAGTATCCATACCTGTTGTCGCAGTTACAAATGGAGGCAACTTCAGAGTAAGTGTTGGATCAAGAACTGCAACACGTGGTATTAATGTTGGATCCATTAGTGCATACTTGTCTTTAGTTTTACTATCTACGACAACGGCGGCGACAGTTGTTTCGCTGCCTGTTCCGGCAGTTGTTGGGATTGCAAATATTTGTGGAAGAGGTACTATAACTTTCAACAAGCCTTTCATTCGTCTTATGTCGGTACGTGGTCTGGCTACTCGCACACCGACACCTTTTGCACAATCCATGGGAGAACCGCCACCGAATGCAATTATGCCTTTACAATTATTTTCCTTATAGATTTTATACGCGTCTTCAATGTTTTCTAATGTTGGATTTGGTACGGTCTTATCATATATAGCTGTTTGTATGTCTGCATCACGAAGTGCAGCTTGCAATTCATCTGTAAGACCGAGAGACATTATAGTGCTGTCTGTGACGAGCAGTACTGTATTTATTCCACGTTGCTTAATCAAGGCAGGGAGCTTATCTATACTACCTGCGCCCTCAAGTAATTCAGGCTTACGCCAAGGCAAACAATATGCAGCACACTTAAAAATGAATTGATAAATTCTACAATACAACTTAAACATATTATGATTCCTCTCCTGTAAACGTCTTAATAATATTGGACGATGTCTTGTTTTTTAAATTATCATAGTGATATTGTAATGTCAACGTGTTATAATAAACAGGTTATGCTATATATCATTGATGAACTGGAAATGTTAGACGATAATTTCTCAGAAAAGTTTCAAAAACTGCTTTCAAATGACCGTTTTACAAAGTATCAACGACTACATTCATCGTTAAATAAGAATGCATCAGTTGCTGTTTATTTATTGTTACGCCTAGGGTTGCGCGACGTATACGGTATTGATGAGATTGTTGAGTTTGATTATGCTGAAAGAGGAAAGCCATATTTGAAGGATTATCCTAATATTCACTTTAGTCTCAGTCATTCACATAATATTGCAGCTTGCGCAATATCAAATGTTTCCGTTGGCGTGGATGTTCAAAAGATAAATCATATTTCTGACAAGGTAGCTAAACGAGTATTGACATCTGATGAATATGAACTGTTTCTAAAATCTTCGACTCCTAATGATTATTTTTGCAAGATATGGACTATGAAAGAAAGCTATTTAAAACAATCAGGGGTCGGGATAACACTAGAGCTAAACACTATAGCATCAGAATCAATATGTGATAAAAAATATTTTAAAAAAGACAATTATTACTGCTGTGTATGTGCAAAAGAAGCAGAAATAATGCAAGTAAGGTATATCGGGAGGGACTGTTTTGAGCAATTATACTGCAGATAATAATATAAGAGAACTATTTGAACTATTGACTTCAACAAGTTCAAGTTTGGCAAAAAGAGATATTTTAATTGAGAACAGTGAGAATGAATTATTTAAGTCATATATCAATTTTCTTTTAAACCCCTTTCTGGTTACGGGTATTTCCGAAAAGAAGATAAGTAAAGATACCGACAAGCAGCCTACTCAAAATTTTGAATCCTTTACAGAACTTATGGAATATATTCTGATAAATAACACAGGTAGTGACGAAGTTATTGCTAACATTAGAGTATTTCTAGATAAACAAGATGGCGAGATGCGTAAGTTTTATGCCTCAATAATCACAAAAACGGCAAAGCTTGGATGTGATGTTAAGTCGGTAAATAAAGCATTCGGCAAGCAATTCATTCCACAATGGGAAGTCCAGCAATCATACAGTATTGAGAAATATAAATTAAAAGAAGATGAGTGGTTTACACTTTCGTTAAAATTAAACGGTGTAAGGGGCACATTTTATGATGGTAAAATATTCAGCAGGCAAGGCAAAGAAATCTCCGGACTTGAGCATATTATCTCTGACTTTGAGCAGCTTTTTTCTGATGCAGATGACTGGGTGTTTGACGGTGAGTTAGTTCGCAGAAATATAGATGGTGTTTCTGATAACGAAAACTTCAGAATCGGAACGGGTTTACTCGGTCAAGATGATGCGGATAAAACATGTATGCAGTTTGTGATATTTGATTTGTTGCCAAAGAATGAGTTCAAAAATGGTGAGAGTGAACTGACATATAAAGAGCGACTTGGAACGCTTATGGAATTAAAGGAAAAAATACAAGAGCTAAATTTAAATTCAATCACAATTGTTGATATTTTGTATACAGGCACGAATACTGCGATGATTGATACGCTTTTAGATGAAATGGTAAGCGAGGATAAGGAAGGGCTTATGCTTAACCGTGACAGTAAGTACGCATGCAAGAGACATAATGGAATATTGAAAGTAAAAAGATTCTATACAGTCGACTTGATGATAACAGATGTTGAGGAAGGTTCAGGTAGAAATGTTGGAAGGCTTGGAGCATTTGTTGTTGATTATAAGGGTAATGCATTGAATGTTGGATCAGGATTTAGCGATGAACAACGTGAAGAATATTGGGGAAAAAAAGAAGAAATGCCCGGTAGAGTCATTGAAGTGAAGTATAAGGAAGAAAGCAGCGACAAAAAGACGGGACAATTCAGCTTGCAATTTCCGATATTTGTGACTTTACGTGAAGAAGGCAAGGATGTAAGCTATGATTGATGAATTGCGTGAGAAGTCAAAAGAGCTTCCGCAACTGCCCGGTGTTTATTTAATGAAAGATGAGAATGACGATGTGATATATGTCGGCAAAGCAGCTCGTCTTAAAAACCGTGTCAGCAGTTATTTTCGCAACACTGATGGACTATTTGGAAGCGACGGTCTTACCAATCATGATATAAAAACTGACTTGATGGTATCAAAAATCGAGGATTTCGACACAATCATTGTTGAGTCAGAGTTTGAAGCATTAGTTCTGGAAAATTCATTGATCAAGGAATATATGCCAAAGTACAATGTCAAACTACGTGATGATAAAGGATATCCATTTATCCGTGTTGATATATTAAATGAATATCCAACATTTAAAGTTGTGCCAAATGCAACAGAAGACGGTGCGTTATATTTAGGACCATACGGTACGAGATCAGAAACATTCAAGGCTCTATCAGCAATAAGCAAGGCTTTAAAGTTACCGACATGTGGGAAGAATATTAAACAAATTCTCGGCAAGCAAAGACCTTGTCTCAATCATGATATGGGCAATTGTCGGGCGTATTGTCAAAAAGTAGAACTTGCAGATGACTATAGAAATACCGTTGCAGCGGCAATTGATGTTTTTCAAGGTAAGACCGGTAGTTTGCTGAAGAAGCTTGCTAAGGACATGAATGAAGCTTCAGATGCTCTCAACTTTGAAACCGCGGCTTTGCTTCGTGATAGAATAAAGGCAATAAAAGTACTTGAGCAGAAACAATTCTTTACAGAAGATCCAATTGAAGAACATGCTGCATTATATAAAGAAAAAATATTAAAAACACATCAATGGCTTGAAAAGGCGCTGAAACTTACAAGTATTCCCGAACGAATAGAAGCTTATGATATATCGAATACGGGTGCATCAAATATAGTTGGTTCTATGATTGTTTTTATTAAAGGCAAACCACTAAAAAAAGATTACAGGCGTTTTAAAATAAGAACAAAGCGTGGTCAAGATGATTATGGAAGTATGGCAGAGGTTGTAACAAGGCGGATAAAGCGCTATCTGGCAGGCGATGAAAAGTTCACGCCATTACCTGATATTATGCTTATCGATGGCGGTGTAAATCATGCGTCCATTATATACAAAACATTGACAGAGCTTGATGTACAAGTACCTGTATTTGGGATGGTTAAGGATGAAAAGCACAGAACACGTGCTCTAGTGACGCCAGACGGTGATGAGATTGGACTGTCGGCAAATCCTGCTGTGTTCGCATTGATTGGCTCCATACAAGAAGAAGCACATAGGTTCGCTATTGAATATCACAGGAAATTGAGAACAAAAACCATGCTAAATAAAGATGACAAGTCAAGTAAGAAAAACATGGACGACAAAGTGAACAAGAACAGCAAAAAGATAAAAGAAAAAGGTGATGAATGTGCGAGTAATTAGCGGAAGTGTGAGAGGAAGAAAACTAAAAGAACCAGTGGGATTTAAAATAAGACCTACAAGTGATAAGGTTAAAGAGTCAGTATTTAATATTATTCAATTCGATATTGAAGGCAGAAATGTTCTCGACCTGTTTGCAGGTTCAGGTCAATACGGGATTGAGGCACTGTCGCGAGGTGCAAAGACTGTGACATTCGTCGATTCTGCATCTGATGCAATTAAATTAGTACGTGAGAACGTTAAAATCTGCGATTTCTCTGAAGTAGCAATTATTCATGGAAGAGATGCTTTAAGATATCTGGAAAGCGATGAGAAATATGATCTGATTTTCGTTGATCCACCATACGATACAAACCTGGCAAATAAAGTAATTGAGCGCATTGTCGAGTTTGACAAACTTAACATTAATGGTATAATAATATGCGAAATTAAGGCTGATGCTCCATCGCCTAATGTTGAGCTACCATACATGCTAATTAAAGAATATTTGTATAGTGGCGTGAAGATTGTGAAGTACACACGTGAGAATACACTATAAGAAAGAGTAGCACTACATGAGCATTGCTGTTTACCCAGGAAGCTTCGATCCTATAACACTCGGACATTTGAATATAATACGCCGAAGTGCATCTGTATTTGATGAACTTTATGTCTGTGTGATGGTCAACGCAGAAAAAAATCCTCTCTTTAATCGAGATGAGAGAGTTGAACTTATAAAGCGTACCGTTGCAAAATATAAGAATGTCAAAGTTGAATCATCTAGCGAGTTGCTTGTCGAATATATGAAGCAAAGAAATTCAAAGGTAATCATTAAAGGTTTGCGTGCAGTATCGGATTTTGATAAAGAATTTCAAATTGCTCTAATCAATAGAAAACTCGACCCGAGTATTCAAACGTTGTTTATGCCATCAAGTGAAAAATATACATATTTAAGCTCATCAGCAGTTAAGGAAATGACTCGATATGGTGCAGATTTGGGAACATTTGTACCCCACGAGATAATTGATGATGTAGTTGCTAAAGTCAAAAACGAAGGGATGATGTTTAAATGAGTAGCAGGATTCCGGAAATGTTAAATATGCTCCATACAATGATAACTGAAGCTTGGAGTGTGCCATTAGGTGCAGAGAAATGTGTAATAGACAGGGATAAGGCTCTTGATATTCTCGACGAAATCAGAGGTCAGTTCCCAACAGAAATATCAGAGGCAAAACGTTTGCTTGATGCACGTGTTGACTTTATCAATAATGCCAAGCAAGAAGCAGATGCGATTAAGAAAAATGCTGAAGAGCATGCGAGAAAATTAATCGATGAGCAAGAAGTGGTTAAAATTGCCAGAGGCAAAAGTAACGAAATGCTTGCTCATGCTGAAACATCTACATCAGAGCTGCGTCGTGTAGCAAATGAGTATGTAGATGATGCCATGCAGCGTACAGAAGAATCACTCGCTGCTGCAATGGAGGAAATAAGACAGTCAAGGCAACGATTCCGACAAGCGGCTCGAGTAGCGTCAGAAGCGTCATCGACGGCACCGCCAACGGAGCCGCCGAAGCATTATGGAAAAGAAATTGATTTTGATATTGAGTAAGAAGAAAATTGAAAAAATTATTTAGATTATTTAAATTCGCAGGACCGTGGGCGCATTTACTTATTATTGCGACAATCGCAATGCTTGTTATAACAGCGGTGAATTTATTAGCTCCTGAAATAACAAGACGAATAATTGCGATCATGGAAAGCGGAGAACTGGAAACATCAATAGACACGATAACAATGCTCGCACTTGTACTACTTGCGAGCTTTGCTATACGTGCTGTTTGTCAATTCTTAAACAACTACTTATCACATGTTGCATCATGGAATATGGTAAATCGTGTACGCAGTGTGATATATGACCATTTGCAGAAACTATCAATGAGTTATTATCATGATAAGCAAACAGGTCAGCTAATGTCCAGAGTTGTAAATGATACAGCAACATTTGAAAGTTTGATTGCACATGTTTTACCTGAGATAACAACCAATGCACTCACAATTATTGGTGTTCTTATAATTATGTTTACATTGAACCCGACACTTGCACTTCTTGTTTGTATTCCAATTCCTTTTATTGCCCTTGTTTCATTTATTCCAAAGTTAATGAGAAAGCACTTTAAAAATGCTCAAATAAAGATAGCTGATCTTAATGCTGTTTTGCAAGATAACTTCTCAGGTATAAAAGAAATACAAGTATTCAACAAACAAGAATTTGAATCAAAAAAAGTATTAGAGAACTCAACCCAATACACAAATGAGATTATTAAAGCGCTATTCTATGTTGGTGTATTTCATCCATCAGTTGCATTCATAACTACTATTGGTACAATTATTGTTCTAATAGCAGGTCCGATATTGGCATTAAGAACAGGACTGAATATATCAGATGTTGTTGCGTTTCTCTTGTATTTGAACTTGTTTTATGCACCAATTGCAGTACTGGCAAGAATTGTTGAAGATGTTCAGCAAGGCTTGGCGGGAACTGATAGAGTTTTTGAAATCCTTGATGTTGAACCTGATATAAAAGATAGTGATAACGCGACTGCAGTGGGAAGATTGAGTGGTCAAATTGAGTTTCGTGATGTAACATTTTCATATGAAGACGATATTGATGTCCTTAACAATATCAATTTTGAAGCAAAAGCCGGAGAAATGATTGCAATCGTCGGACCAACCGGTGTTGGTAAAAGTACAATATCCGGTCTTATGGCACGTTTTTACGACCCGGATTCTGGTGCGATATTAATGGATGGAATAAATATAAAAGACATGACTTTGGAAAGTTTGCGCAACCAGTTAAGTCTAGTTCTTCAAGATGTGTTCTTATTTAACGGAACAATCGGTGAAAATATTGCATATGGTACTGACAATGCTACACAAGAAATGATCGAAGAAGCCGCGAAAGCTGCATGTGTTAGCGAATTCATTGAATCGCTTCCTGAGAAATATGAAACATTTATAGGAGAGCGAGGGGTCAGATTAAGCGGCGGACAAAAACAACGCCTCTCAATTGCACGCTCAATTTTACGCAATTCTCCAATTCTAATTTTAGATGAAGCCACTTCTGCGGTAGATACGGAGACAGAGCGAGAAATTCAAAATGCAATCAGTAAAATCATAGGTCAACGAACAATCATAGTTATTGCACATAGACTATCAACAATAAAAAAAGCGAACAAAATAATCGCATTACAAGACGGCAAAATAGTAGAGTCCGGAACCCACGACGAGCTTATAAAGAAAGATGGTGTATACTCATCCTTTGTAGAACACCAAAGCTTGGCGTAGTGTTAATCCGGAACACCTGCAACAAAACGTAGGTGTTTTGAATGCTCGACACCACCCCTAACCCCTAAAATCGCAAAAGTGTTTGCAATTTTGATGCATTTTTGATAAAATAACTTGGTGTGCCTATGCATATCATAATATTGTTGTTAAAACATCTGGAGGAAGAAAGCTTGAAACTGAATAAGAGTGAAAAAAAAGAAAATAACGAAGTCGAATTAGTCGTTGAGATTGAGGCGGAAGAGCTGGATGGTGCTATTAATAAGGCTTATCTAAAAAATAGAAACCACATTGCTGTACCTGGATTCCGCAAAGGAAAAGCTCCGCGTAAAATTGTCGAAAGAATGTATGGCGCTGATATTTTTCTTAGCGATGCTCTAGAAGGAATTATGCCGGAAGTACTCCGTTATGCAATTGAAGAAACCGATTTTGAAATTGTTGGTTATCCAAAAATTTCAGATGTTGACCTCAAGGATGACAATAAATCTGCAGAAGTAATTATAATGGCTGCATTATATCCTGAAGTAAAAGTAGGCGAATATAAAGGAGTTTCTGCACCAAAACCTGTAGTAGAAGTTCTTGATGCTGACGTTGATAGAGATATTGAGTCAACTAGAACACGAAATGCACGCATTGAAAAAGCAGAAAGAGCTGCACAAAATGGCGATATTACTGTCATTGATTTTGAAGGCTTTGTTGACAATGTAGCATTTGAAGGTGGAAAAGGCGAAAACTATGAATTAGAGCTTGGTTCAGGTCAATTTATTCCTGGATTTGAAGAAAAAGTAGAAGGCATGGTTGAAGGCGAAGAACGAGATATCGATCTAGTTTTCCCTACAGAATATCAAGAAGACTTAGCTGGAAAAGCTGTTGTATTCAAAGTGAAACTCAATGAAGTAAAAGAGAAAATCCTCCCAGAACTCGATGACGAATTTGCAAAAGATGTTTCTGAGTTCGATACACTTGATGAATATAAAGCAGATATAAAAGCAAATATGCTTGAAACAAGACAAAAAGAAGTAGATGAGACTTTTGAAGGTGTTCTACTAGATAAAGTTGTTGAAACATTAGAAGCAGACGTGCCTGAGGCAATGATTGAAGAGCGCCTTGATGCTGCAATTCAAAATATGAGTCGTCAAATGTCTTCATATGGTATGCAGCCTGAGCAGTATCTGCAAATGATGGGCATGACTCCGGAAATGTACAGAGAAAGAATGCGCGAAAGTAGCGAAAAGCAAGTACGTCTAGGTCTTGCTCTTAAGAAAATTGCTGAACTTGAAGGTTTTGAAATTAGTGAAGAAGAGCTTGAAGATGAATATAAAGATGCAGCTGAACGTTTCAGCATGGAAGTTGATAAAATCAAAGAATCTGCGCCTCGTGAAGATATAATTGAAGACTTAAAAGTACGCAAAGCAATAAAGCTGATTGTTGATAATGCAAAGGTCGAAGAATTAAAAGAAGAACCAACAGAAGAAAAGAAGCCGACAAAAAAAGCAACGACTAAAAAAACAGGCACAAAAGAAGAAGCTGCTGAAAAGAAACCAGCTGCAAAAAAAACAACAACGACGAAGAAGCCGGCTGCTAAAAAAGAAACTAAAAGCACGAAAAGTGCAAAAGATGAGTAAATTTAATATAGATTCAAACTTACAATATATCGATAGAAACGAAAGGAATGGTCATAATTATGAGTTTAGTTCCAATGGTAGTTGAGCAAACCTCGCGTGGCGAACGCTCGTACGATATTTTTTCGCGTTTGCTCAATGATAGAATAATAATGTTAAGCGATGAAGTAAATGATGTAACAGCAAGCTTGATTGTTGCACAATTACTGTATCTTGAAGCACAGGACCCTGATAAAGATATACAATTTTACATCAATTCTCCGGGTGGTTCTGTGACATCCGGACTTGCAATCTACGATACAATGCAATATATAAAATCTGATGTGTCCACAATATGCGTAGGTCTTGCCGCAAGCATGGGAGCATTCTTGCTTTCTGCAGGAGCAAAAGGGAAGCGTATTGCTCTTCCTAATGCTGAAGTTATGATACATCAACCATCAGGTGGATTTAGAGGTCAAGCAACTGATATTCAAATACATGCTGAAAAGATTATTAAAACAAAAGAAAGATTAAATAGAATCCTTGCCGAGAATACCGGTAAAAGTTATGAAGAAGTTTGTGACGCATCTGAGCGTGATAATTTCATGACTGCAGATGAAGCAAAAGAGTTCGGTTTAATCGACAAAGTAATATTTAAGCGATAGTTTTACATCATATTTTTACATTCTAAGGAGAACATTAGTGCCAAGATATGACGAGAGAAATGGCGTTCGCTGCAGTTTTTGTGGCAAGCAGCAAGATAGCGTAGAGAGAATAATTGCAGGGCAAAATGCGACATATATTTGTAATGAGTGTGTTTCACTGTGCACAAGCATTTTGGGTTATGAAATCGCTCCGATGAGATTCCCGAACTCGCAAATGGCGGAGTTGTCTAATGATTTTGGAAGAATACCAAAACCAGCAGAAATAAAGAAAACACTTGATGATTACGCAATAGGTCAAAATGATGCAAAAATTGCACTTTCAGTTGCAGTGTATAATCATTACAAACGTTTGGTTCATCATGAAGAGGACGACTCTGAATTACAAAAAAGCAATATACTAATAATCGGACCTACTGGAAGTGGAAAGACATTGTTTGCTCAGACCCTTGCGAAAATACTTAAAGTTCCTTTTGCAATTGCAGACGCAACTACACTTACAGAAGCCGGATATGTTGGTGATGATGTCGAGAATATACTCCTCAGACTTCTACAAGCAGCAGACTTTGATGTAGAAGCTGCGCAACGAGGAATAATATATATTGACGAAATTGATAAAATTACTCGTAAAAGCGAGAACACGTCCATAACTCGCGATGTCTCCGGTGAAGGGGTACAACAAGCACTATTAAAAATACTTGAAGGTACTGTTTCTAATGTCCCGCCACAAGGTGGGCGCAAACATCCTCATCAAGAATTTTTGAGTATAGACACCACAAATATATTATTCATTTGTGGTGGTGCATTTGAGGGTATAGAGAAGCTAATTGAAAGTAGACTTGATAAAAAGAGTATTGGGTTTGAAGCTGAAATCAAAACTAGGAGCGAAAAAGATATCGGTGCAGTACTAAAAGAAGTGCAGCCACATGACCTTCTAAAGTTCGGACTGATACCTGAACTTGTTGGTCGTTTGCCGGTTATTGCCCCATTGAAACCATTAACAAAAGAAGATATGGTGAGAATTCTTCAAGAACCAAAAAATTCTCTTGTTAAGCAATATAAGACCTTGCTCAATTATGATAAAGTTTCATTAGAGTTTGCTGATGATGCACTTGAAGCTGTTGCTGACAAGGCTATTGAAATGGAAATTGGTGCACGTGGTTTGCGTAGTATTTTGGAAAAAACAATGCTTCAAACAATGTACGATATTCCTTCAAGCAAGAATATTCAGAAGGTTACAATTACAAAAGAATGCATTATTGATAATGCATTGCCAACAATAAAAAAACGTAAGAAACCACAAATAGATCCCGATGTGGTTTCAGCAAGTTAGCGCATCAAAAGATAAGGAACGATAACTATAGTGGAAGAGTACAATAATATTTTAACAGAAAGATTACCATTGCTCGCTTTAAGGGGGCTTTCTGTGTTTCCCAATATGCTTTTAAACTTTGATGTTGAAAGGACCAAGTCTACTGCGGCTCTTGACTTTGCATCAAAAGGTAATAGAAGGGTATTTCTTGTTGCACAAAAAGATATTACGAAAGAAACTCCTAGACAAGATGATTTGCATAAAATTGGTACAATTTGTTACATCAAGCAAGTTTTAAAAGTTCCCGGTGGGGGAATGAAGGTTCTTGTTGAGGGTAAGTGTCGAGCACGCATAATTTCGATGCAAGATGAGAAGAGATTCTTTTCCGTTGAAGTTGAGCAACTGTTCGATGAGTATATTCCTAAGCGAACTGCTAAGATTGAAGCAATGATGCGAAAAACAATCAGTTTATTCGACACATATGCAGCCATTTCTCATGGAATAAACAAAGATGTTGTACTCAATCTATTTTCTATTGCAGATCCCGGCATGCTTGCGGATTTTATTATACAAAATATATACACAAAGCCTGAAAGTAAACAGCTGATACTTGAGACAACAAATTCAATTAAGCGCTTAGAAATCTTATGTGATTTGCTTACACGGGAAATTGAAGTATTGGGCATCGAACGACAGATTGATTCAAAGCTTAGAGCAAAGCTTGAACATAATCATAGAGACCATGTTCTTCGTGAACAGTTAAAAATACTCCAGTCCGAGCTTGGTGATGGCTATTCAGATGAAGTTGGCGATATCCAAATATATAGAAAAAAAATTGCTGCGCTTAAACTCGAAAAAGAGACTGAAGAAAAGATTCAAAAAGAAATTGATAAACTGGAGAAGCAAGCCTACGGTTCTGCAGAATCATCAGTTATTCGTAACTATCTTGATATTTGTCTTGAGTTGCCTTGGAATAAGACAACGAAAGAGCGTATTGATGTTATAAAAGCACGACAGATATTGGACTCTGACCATTTTGGTCTTGAAAAGGTAAAAGAGAGAATCATTGAGTTTCTTGCGGTCAGACAATTATCCCCTAAAATAAAGGGAGCGATTATTTGCCTTGTTGGACCGCCGGGTGTTGGTAAAACATCGGTAGCAATTAGTGTGGCAAAGGCATTAAATAGAAAACTTGCCAGGATGTCCCTTGGCGGTGTGCATGATGAAGCAGAAATTCGTGGACACAGAAAGACTTATATCGGCGCAATGCCGGGCAGAATTATTGCATCTATGCGACAATCAAAGAGTCGAAATCCATTGATCGTACTTGATGAAATTGATAAGCTTGGTCGTGATCACAGAGGTGATCCGGCATCTGCTTTATTGGAAGCTCTTGATCCGGAGCAAAATTTTGCATTTCGTGATAACTATATGGAAGTGCCTTTTGATTTATCGGAAGTTATGTTTATTGCGACTGCTAATACTGTAGATTCAATACCGAGACCCTTATTGGACAGAATGGAAGTTATTGAGCTTACCAGTTATACAGATATTGAGAAACTTGAAATAGCAAAACGTTATTTAATTCCAAAACAACGTAGTAAACATGGTTTAACTGCTAAACAATTAACCTTTGAAAAAACGGCAATTCTTGAAATAATTTCATCATATACCCGGGAATCTGGTGTTCGTATATTGGAGCGAGAAATTGCCGCTGTATGCAGAAAAACAGCAGCGAAACTTGCATCTGGAGAAATGACATCTGTTAAGTTACGCGTATCTTTACTTGACGAGTTTTTAGGTGTGCGCAAGTACACACCTGAATCAATTTCTCATGGATTTGAAATTGGTATTGCAAATGGTTTAGCATGGATGACAACAGGTGGGAGCGTTCTCGAAGTCGAGGTAAATGTTTTGCCCGGTACAGGGAAGCTTGAGTTAACGGGCAATCTTGGTGATGTTATGAAGGAATCTGCTCATGCAGCAGTTTCATATATCAGAAGCAGGGCTGATAAACTGAATATTTCACCTGATTTCTACAAAACACACGATATTCATATACATTTCCCCGAAGGAGCAATTCCGAAAGATGGTCCTTCAGCTGGTATTACCATATGTATAGCAACAATTTCGGCACTGACCAATGCTCCGGTGAGACGTGATATAGCAATGACAGGGGAAATCTCGCTTCGAGGTCGTATATTACGCATAGGTGGACTTAAAGAGAAAACAATGGCCGCACTGAGAGCTGGGGTCAAGACAGTGTTGATTCCGGCAGAGAATGAGCCGGACTTGGACGAAATTGATCAATATGTTAGACAACAATTAAATTTCATTACAACAGATAATATCGATGATGTTCTCAATGTTGCCATTGACTTTACTAAAGTTAACAGTGTAAAACAAACAGATAAAGTAATTTCTGTTATTGACGAACAATCACAACAATCAACTGTCAGTACGGCAATAAAACATTAATTTTGCTCATTATATTTATTGTAATGAGCAAAAACATCGAAAACAATAAGAAATTATAGTATACTAGAAGAAATAATACTATATTTTCTTAGTGATTAGTATAGGATATGATGAATACATGAATATACACAATGTAGAATTTATAAAATCTGCAGCAAATGCAAAGGACTTGATTGAAACTCCAATGCCACAAATTGTGTTTTCCGGAAAGTCAAATGTTGGCAAGTCATCAGTTATTAATAGGCTACTTAATCGAAAGAGCCTTGCACGTGTCAGTTCGTCTCCCGGTAAAACTATTCATGTAAACTATATACTTGTAGATAAGCGTGCATATTTCGTAGATTTACCCGGATATGGGTATGCGAAGGTTGCAAAAACTGAAAAAGCACGTTGGTCAAAGCTGATGGAAGAGTTCTTTATACAACCGGATCATATTACACTAGGTGTCATGATTGTTGATGCTCGTCATAAACCAACAGCAGATGATGTAATTATGTCGCAGTGGTTCAAGGATTCCGGATGCGATATGATAATTGTTGCTAACAAAGTAGATAAGTTAAAGAATTCGGAAAAAGAACGAAATTTGTCAGTCATTCGTGAAACACTTGATTTGCACAATGACACGCAAATCATTATGTTTTCAGCAGAAAAGGGAACAAACAGTGATGTTCTGCTTGCAAAAATAAAAGATTCTGTAGCAAGGTGGAAACAGTAATTACACATGATTGCGGTCCGGTAGCCGCGATGACAGTAAAATGAACATGCTAAAAGCAATTGAATTCATAATATGAACGGAGCGCCGGTATTTGGAAGGATTATTCAGAGATTTTGGGAACTTTGGAAATATTTTTAATGTAATGATCATGAGAATGATTCCTGCATTATTATGTATAACAATTCACGAATTAGCACATGGTTACGTAGCATATAAGCTTGGAGATAATACTGCGAAGAATTTAGGAAGACTTACTTTAAACCCAATAAAACATATTGACCCTGTTGGTCTTTTAATGATGCTGGTAATAGGATTTGGATGGGCGAAACCTGTACCGGTAAATATGCATAATTTCAAACATCCAAAGTGGGGCATGGCGCTAACTGCGTTAGCGGGACCGGTATCAAATATTTTACTCGCGGTAGTTGTTTGGTTTATTCTTGGACTAGTTGCCTCGCCACTTGGTGTATCCTATGATGTTACAACAGGTATGGCACTTGTCGCGAGTTCAACCGGATTTACAATATTTTCAGTCATACGAACAATGATAATCTTAAGTATTGCACTTGCAGTATTTAATATGTTACCGATTCCACCACTGGATGGTTCAAAAGTACTCTTTTCGCTTCTACCGGAAGGAGCATATTACAAATTAATGCGTTATGAACGTTTTGGCATGATATTTCTATTGGTAATTATGGGTACTAGATTTCTTCTAAATATTGATATATTAGGCGTAACAATCTGGCCTTTGGCCTCGGCTATAGACAATAGTTTAAACTTTTTATATACTTTTGCGTACACACTTGTGAATTAACGAAAGTGATGTTACACAAAGTGTGATTTTTAGGCGTTAAGGAGTATATACATTGGAAACACCTGTATTCAAACTAGAGGGAATTGTAAAAGAAAAAGAGGACATGACTGATTTTGAAGGTCCACTGACGCTAATACTTCAGCTACTTCGTAGAGATAAAGTAGAGATTAGAGATATTAGTGTTTCTCTTATTCTTGAGCAATATTTAGCCTATCTTGATGAAATGGCAGAGCTGAATCTTGATATCGCAAGTGAATTTGTTGCAATGGCTTCACATCTTACATATATAAAAACCAAGATGCTCCTGTCCGGCGGTGAAGAGGTATCTGAACTTGAGCAACTAATTTCATCTCTTGAAGAATTGCGTCGAGGAGATGTATATGTTCAGATAAAGGAAATAGCACAAACACTTGGTGGAATGTATACTCGCGATGGTTTGATGATGGCAGGTCCACCTGAATATTTACCTCCGGATAAAGGATATGAGTACGTTCATATTAGTGACCAATTGCTTGAGGCAATGTTTAATATAATCGGTAAAGAAAGTTTACGAATAAATAGTATAAATAAAAGAGAAATGGTCTACCCTAGTCCGGAAGTTTATTCTATATCCGTGAAAATTGATCATGTTCTAAATAGATTAAAACGTGAAAAGGAAGTTTCAATAAAAAAGCTCTTCCGGGAATGTGAAAGTCGAACCGAGTTGATTGCTACGTTTGTGGCGATTTTAGAACTTTGTAAAATTGGTAATACAAATGTGACGGGGACTCCGGAGGATTTGAAAGTCGTATACGTAACGAGTAACCCTGTAACACCAACCAGCACACTAGATACTTCAGTTGAGGAATAAAAGTTTGAATGTGCCAATTTGCTCTCTCTGCGGAAAACCGCAAATTAATGCGCGAAATGACCATCCCTTAATCTTGGTTGTTTTGTGACTAAAGTATCACGAAGGAATAATCATTATAATGATGAGTCTTGAAAATATGGACAATAATGAAATAGAGTCTGCAATAGAAGCGATTTTATTCGTATCCGGTGAGCCGGTTAAAATATCACGAATCGCGGATGTACTTGGTGTTGCAGTTAATGAAATAGAGCACGCCGGAGATAGATTGCGTGACAATTATAGTTTTGTGCGCCGTGGTATAAGACTTGTCAGGCTTGAAGATACATTGCAATTGTGCTCTTCGCCTGAGTATGCCGATTACATTAGAAGAGCTTTAGAAACAAGAAAGCCTCCACAGCTATCACCGCCTGCTTTGGAAGTGTTATCAATAATTGCATACTTTGGTCCTGTTACTAAAGCATATATTGAGCAAATTAGAGGTGTAGATAGTGCGTACACAGTTGGAATATTACAGGAACGTGGTCTTATAGAAGCTTGTGGTAGGCTGGCCGCTCCTGGTCGTCCGATGCTTTTTAAAACAACACATAATTTCCTTAGAACATTTGGACTTGAGTCATTGAGAGAGCTTCCGGATTTGCCAACAGTTGAGGCTGGGGGTGATGAGAGAGAAGGCATTCAAAACGCTATCGAAGAGCTAAAGGCACGTAATGCTGAGTTTGCAGAAAACTTAACTGAAGATGAAATTTTACCTATTGATAGTGACAATGTTGTAGCGGAAGTTGCTGTAGATAATGCAGAGGAACCGGAGAAATCTAATATTATGTCTGAAACCTCTGATTTTGTAGAAGTTGACGCAGAAGAAACTATTGCAGAATTCTAAAATTGTGAAGGACCTTGACTATCAACTGTCAAGCGTAGTGTAGCATATTTGCCCTTGGAGAGGGGCTATAAAAACTACTACTATTGAATATGAGGAATGGGCATAAGCATGTTAGCACGAGCTATTATCATAGCAGTTCTGGCAATAATACTATTGCCTCTCATTCTAGTAGTTTTTTTATTAGTAGCATTTTTAAGATTTGGTGCGATTATCGAATATAGTGATGCAGGCATTAAGTTATGGGCAAAAGTTGTATTTCTAAAGTTCCAGATTCTTGGTAAAGAAAATGTAAGAAGAAAGAAGAAAAAGAAGCCTAAGAGAAAGAAAAAGAAGAAAAAAAATATAGACTTTTCCGTACTAAAGCCCGGTAGCTTGAGGGAAGTTTTGGAAACCCTAAAAACTGTTAGAACTGTTCTAGACAGATTAAGGCGCAAACTACTGATTAAACAACTAACGCTGTACTATATTGCAGCTGGCGATGATGCTGCAAACACAGCAAAACAATTTGGAGCAGTTTGTTCTGCTTTTGAAACCATTACTCCAATAATAAAGCGTAATTTTAAAATTAAACGCCTTGATTTAAGAGCTTCGGCTGATTTTACATCTTCAAACCAAAAAATATATGCAAAACTGAACATTACAATTGCGGTTTGGGAAGTAATTTACATAGCACTTGCACTTATACCTTTTCTTTTTTCTGCATTCAAAAAGAATCCGAAAACAGAAGAAACAGAAGAAGTGCAAACAAATGTTGACAAAGTTAATGCCAGTAAAGAAGTTGATAACGATGAGGTACGAAAGGATGGAGGCAAAGATAATGGATAAAAATAATGATAATTTACCAATTAGCGATTTAATGAGCACGACAATGCAAAAAATGAGAGAAATGATTGACGCTAACACGATTGTTGGTGAGCCAATCACAACTGAAGATGGTACAACATTAATTCCTGTCTCAAAAGTAAGTTTCGGTTTTGTTGGTGGTGGTAGTGATTTTACTCAAAAGTCTGACAAAAGCGGCTTTGGGGGAGGAACAGGTGCCGGTGTAAATGTAACGCCTATTGCGTTCATTATTTCAAAAAATGGCAAGGTTGACATAATGCATGTGACTCCAACTGCTCTAACGACTGTAGACAAAGTTATCGACGCTGTTCCTACTGTTATTGATAAGTTTAATGAGTTTATGGGACATACTAAGGATGAGGAAGCCGAATAGATTGGAAAAAGAACGGCTTCAAAAAATATTATCTGCACATGGTATTGCATCGCGCCGAAAGGCTGAACAGATGATACTTGATGGCAAGGTGGCAATTAATGGTATTACAGCAATGCTTGGGCAAAGTGCAACACCCGGTCAAGATATTATTACTGTAGATGGCGTACCATTAGAAGAGAGAGACAAGCATGTTTACATTGTGTTAAACAAGCCATCCGGTTTTTTAACGACAGTTAGTGATGAGTTTGGTAGAAAGACTGTAATGGAGCTTGTTTCTGATGTGGGCATGAAGGTCTATCCTGTTGGTAGGCTTGATTTGGATACTGAAGGTTTGCTCATTTTCACAAATGATGGTGAGTTTGCAAATCGGGTTATGCATCCGTCATTCAATTTACAAAAGACGTATCTTGCTAATATTCGTGGTGATGTTGATAATGCTATTGAGCTGATGCGAGAGCCTCTTGTGATTGATTCTTATACTGTTTATGCGGTTCATGTTGATTTACTTAAAAGAAGCAATGATGGTGGCGTTTTAAAGATTACGATTGCAGAGGGACGAAATAGACAGATTCGTAAAATGTGTACCGCATGCGGGGTGGCTGTTAAGACGCTGAAGCGCATTTCTGTTGGTACACTTAAACTCGGAGATTTGAAGCTAGGTTCGTGGCGTTATTTGTCAGATGAAGAAATTTTAGCCTTAGGAACTGTCCAGAAATAAGTTCCTTAATGCGTTGAATCTGGAATGTATTGCGTGCGAAATATATACATAATTATGTACAGACATTGAAAGAAGAATTGTTAAATGAAAAATATCAGCGTTGCTTTAGATGGACCTGCGGGGGCGGGGAAGAGTACTCTTGCTAAGAAGACTGCGGAGCATTTTGGGTTTTTTTATGTAGATACCGGTGCACTTTATCGTTGTGTTGGGTTATTTGCGTTTAGAAATAATATTACGTCAAAAGATAAAGAAGATGTTTGTGCTCTTTTACCTCAAATAGTTATAGAAATGATGTATGATGATTCCGGTATTCAGCGAATGGTTATGTGTGGTGAGGATGTTACTGATGCAATAAGAGCTCCTGAGATTTCAAATTATGCGTCAGATGTTTCTGCAATACCTGAAGTTAGAGATTTTCTTCTATCTATGCAACGTGAGATGGCTGTCAAATATAATGTTCTTATGGATGGTCGTGATATTGGTACGGTTGTTTTACCTGATGCTGATTTGAAGATTTTTATAACTGCTGATGTTGATGCCAGGGCAAATCGCAGATATTTGGAATTAGTTGCAAGAGGTGTTGATACAACTTTTGAGGATGTCAGAGCTGATATGATTATTCGAGATAAAAATGATTCCGAGCGTGATGTGGCACCTTTGAGGGCTGCTGATGACGCAGTTATATTGGATACGACTAATTTGAATTTTGAAGAAAGTTTCATTGCAATTTGTGATTTAATTAGTAGCGCAGGATTGAGTACTTAATCATTCGCGGTAATGTCAAAGTCTATGAAAAACCAACGTCATTCTGCGCGAAGGAGATTTTATAAATGAAGCCAAAAAAAGCATGTATAAGATATTATAGAAGATGTTATCGGATTGCCGGTCCGATAATTCGTTTCTTTAGACCGTTTCAGGTAATCGGAGAAGAGCATATAATTGATGGTGCTGCGCTTATTTGCTCAAATCACTCAGCTATGATTGATCCATTTCAGATTGCTCTTGCTTTCGGTATTGATACAAATGTTCATGTTATTTCGAAAATTGAAATATTTAAAATTCCGTTTGTTTCTACATTCATGTGGAAAATGGGAATGATTCCTGTTGATAGAAGTATTAATGATGTAAACTCACTTAAATCAATGCTCAACTATCTAAAGAATGGTGAGAAAGTTGTTATTTTTCCTGAGGGTACTCGCAGCTCAGAATTTGACTCACAGGCAGCAAAAAGTGGTGCCGTGAAGCTAGCTGAACGTGCAGGTGTCCCAATACTTCCTGTTTTTGTTTCAAGAAAAAAGCCTTTCTTCAAGAAAACAAAAGTTGTATTTGGTGAGCCATATTTAATCGAAAAGCAAAAAGAGAAGCGAACCGTTGAAGATTATGCAATATTATCAGAAGAGTTAATGAGTAAGATACAGGGTTTAGATAAGTAAATTTATATAGCTTGGTTGCGCTGATGGAATGAAAAATTATGGTAATACACGACTCATTCCTGCTGCATAGCGTGTTTAATATGCCAGTTAGGAAGTATTATGGAAGTTATTGTTGCAAAGTCTGCTGGTTTTTGTTATGGGGTTAATAGAGCAGTGTCTTTGTGTAAAGAAACTGCTGAAAAGTGTAACGGGTGTGTTACGTTGGGACCAATCATACACAACGACCATGTTATACGTGAACTAGAGAATAATGGAGTTCAAGTAATTTCTGATGTTAACAAAATAGCAGAGAATATGACTGTTGTAATACGGTCACATGGAGCAGGAGAAGCAGAATATCAAGCTCTTGTTGCACGCAATGCAAATATTGTTGATGCAACTTGCCCCGACGTAAAGAGAATACATGATATAGTTCATAATGAATCCAATGAAAAACGTCTTGTTATAATAATTGGACAACGTCAACATCCGGAAATTGAGGCAATATCAGGATGGTGTAGTAATCATATTATATTCGAAGCTTTTGAAGAATTAAATGCATGGTTAAGTAACGAGGATAATGCCATAAAACCCTTGTCATTCGTTTTTCAAACAACGAGTAAGGAATCAGTATTTAAAGCTTGTTGTGAAATAATAAAAAAAGTGTGTACAAATCAAAGAATATTTGATACAATATGCAACGCTACGCTTAAACGCCAGCAAGAGTCTGAAGAAATAGCAAAGGTTGCCGATACCATGATAGTTATAGGTGACCGCAATAGTTCTAACAGTCTCAAACTATCCGACATCTGTAAGCAATATTGTTCAAATGTATTATTTATTCAAAATGCGGACGATATTAATTATGCATGTGTTAAGCAATCAGAAGTTGTCGGTATAACTGCAGGCGCTTCGACACCGGCGTTTATCATTAAGGAGGTCACTCGGAAGATGAAAGAAGAAACAAACATGGACGGTATTCAAGTAGAGCAAGAAGTTAATGAAACTCTGCCCGAACCGGAAGAAAAACAAGTAGAAACTACTGAAGTATCCGAAGCAGTAGAGACAGCAGTTGTGGAAGAAGTTAATGATACAACTGATGAAGTTGTTGCTGAAGAAATAATTGCTGACGAGGTTGTTGAAGAGACAGCTGTTCCAGAGGTTACTACTGAAGATGCGGATGTTAGTGAATCTACAGACAGTGCAACAGAAGCTGAAGGTGATGATTCAGAGTCATTTGAAGAAATGTTGGAGAAATCCATTAAAACATTACGCACAGGTGAAAAAGTAACTGGTATAATTACTTCAATCACTTCTACAGAGGTTGCTGTCGACTTAGGTGCAAAGCAATCAGGATACATTCCGATTACTGAATTTTTTGATGAAGAAAATACTAATATTGATGATATCATCAAAGTTGGAGATACAATAGAGTCGTTTGTTATGCGTGTTAATGATGTTGAAGGAATGATAATGCTTTCTAAGAAACGTCTTGATGCAATTAAAAACTGGGATATCGTTGAAGCTGCGAAAGAAAATAAAACAACGGTTACTGGTGTAGTTGCTGAAGAAAACAAAGGCGGCATTGTTGTTAATGTTAAAGGCGTACGCGTATTTGTTCCTGCGTCACAAACCGGACTACCAAAATCTGCGCCAATGTCAGAACTGCTAAAGAAGCAAGTTAACTTACGTATTACAGAAGTAAATCAATCCAGACGTCGCGTTGTTGGGTCAATTCGTGAAGTTCAAAGAGATGAGCGTCGTGAAAAAGCCGAACAAGTTTGGAATGATATTGAAGTTGGTAAGCAATACGAAGGTGTTGTTAAGTCTATGACAACATATGGTGTGTTCGTTGACATCGGTGGTGTTGATGGAATGATTCATATTTCTGAACTTAGCTGGACTCGTATTAAGCAACCATCAGAAGTTATGTCAGTTGGTGATGAAGTTTCTGTATACGTATTATCATTTGATAAAGAAACAAGAAAAATTTCCCTTGGATACAAAAAGAGCGAAGATAATCCTTGGACGAAGTTTACAACTCAATGTGCTGTTGGTGATGTGGTTAACGTTAAAATCGTCAAAATGATGCCATTTGGTGCATTTGCAGAAATATTCCCGGGAGTTGATGGACTCATTCATATTTCGCAAATTACTGATCGCAGAATTGGTTTACCTTCTGAAGTATTATCAGATGGTCAGGAAGTTGATGTAAAAATTACTGAAATAGATACTGATCGTAAAAAAGTATCACTAAGCATTAGAGCTCTAATTGAACCTGACTCACAACCTCTTGATGATGTAGAAGTTGATGAAGTTGAACATGATGACGGCGCACCAGTGATATTATATGACACAGATGCACCTCCCCCAATGGAAGAAGAGGAAGTTGAGGTTGCAGAAGAAGTAGCAGAAATAGTTGAAGAACCTGATGTAACAGCTGAATAAAAGTTTGTTAACTATTATTTGCAAATTCATGCGCTTTATATGAACTACGTACTAAAGGGGCTGACGCTACATAGCGGAAGCCCTTTTTTCTTGCAATATTAGCAAAGTTATCAAATTTATCAGGTGTTATATATTCAACAACAGGATAATGGATTTTACTTGGTGAGAGATACTGTCCAATTGTCAAAAAATCACACCCAACACTCAAGAGTTCATCAAATGTTTTTAGAACTTCATCATGTGTTTCTCCTAGTCCTAACATCATACCTGATTTTGTGAAAATTTCTGAATTGAGTTGCTTGATATTTGAAAGAACATTAAGTGAACGCCTGTACACAGCTTCTGGACGAACATGCCTGTATAATGATTCTACAGTTTCAATATTGTGACCGATAATATTCGGTATCGTGTTAGTTATTGTCTTAATATTAGTTACGGATAAATCTGGTATGAGTAATTCAATGGTAACATCTGATGTTAATTCACGTATATTATTTGTAACATTTGCAAATTGATTTGCTCCTTCATCTGATAAATCATCTCTTGTAACGGATGTGATTACAACATGTTTTAGTTCTAACATTTTAATCGCGTTTGCAACTCTTATCGGTTCATGTTCATCAACAGTGGATGGAGTGCCGTGGGTAACATTACAGAATGTGCACTTACGGGTACAGTGTTTTCCGAGTATCATAAAAGTTGCGGTCTTATTCGAAAAACACTCAGCTCGATTCGGACAGTTTGCTTCATCACATACTGTATTTAGTCCTAGTTTTTCTAACAGTTCTGTTGTAAGTGCAATATTACTACTGCTTGTATAGGGGACGCGCAACCAATATGGTTTCTTTGACATCGAATACTCCATTCTTTTTAATAGCTCATATTCCATTCAGGATTACTATATTTTGTACCTCTTATGTTCTCAGCCTTTGCCATTTCTTCATCGCTGAACTTGTATTCTCGATATTGATTGTCGATTAGCAAATTGTTTTTCAATGCAACAATGAACTCTTCGATTGAATAATCATTGTCAATATAAGGTCGTATATTTGTTACTCTACTTCTTATTGAAGCAATTCCTTTAGGTTGCAATTTCTCTATACTTGGAATAAGAACCCTTGTTAAAGCTTCAATATCTGTATCATAAAGCAATGAGCCGTGTGTGCAAATATGAGAACCGGAAATGTATTGTGCAAATCCGGATATTTTCTTGCCGTCTAGTAATATATCATTTCGTCCTTCGCGATATGCAGGTGCTCCCATTGTTTCTAATACTCCAATTATATTCGCAGCAGTTTCTTCTCTATAATATTTGGCATCCTTATTGAGTGGTTGGATGGTAGTATAGAGTACTGTTCCGGAATCAGTATAGATTGCACCGCCACCACTAGAGCGTCGCACAATTTTAATGTTCTCATTTGATGCAAAGTCCAAATTCACTTCGGCATTTACAATTTGGTTATTACCTAGCATAACAGTTTTGTCAGTTTGCCATATCATTAGGACCGGTTCAGACGGTTTTATAATGCGCGTAAAAAGTTCCTCAACGGAAAAGTGGTATGCAGCATCTTTACAATTACTTTCAATGAATATCACTATTTTTGACCATTCCTTCATGTTTATATTTCATAAGCTAGAAATAATTTACACTAAAACAGCTAAAGTGGCAAATGTTTTCATATTATTACGTAAATATTTTCATATTATTACGTAAACTCCTTGTTTTAACTAATGTAAAGGTGTATAATGATATCCAGAGTTATAAAGTCCGCATTATCGCATTTTGACGTCTGACGACGCGAAAGGATTGGGCAGTTTATGTTTCAAATCGGTGATATGATAGCGCACCCTATGCATGGAGCTGGCGTAATTGATAAAATTGAAGAAAGGAATATGAACGGCTGCACAAGAAAGTATTATATACTAAAAATGCCAACGGGCGGAATGGTCGTTATGATTCCTACTGAAAGTACCGAGCAAATTGGGGTTAGACCTATAGTTGATTCACTGCAAGCTGATAAATTGATGGATGCTATCTCGAAAATTGATGCAGAGATGACCGCCAATTGGAATAGACGTTATCGTGAGAACATGGAACGCATAAAAAGCGGTGACTTGCTTGAAGTTGCTCGTGTTGTAAAAGGTCTGATGACTAGAGATGTTGAAAAAGGTCTATCTACAGGTGAGCGTAAAATGCTTCACTCAGCTAAACAGATTTTCATTTCAGAAATTGTATTATCAAAAAAACTCACATATGAGGAGGTTGAGTCACGCTTAAATGCGTCGCTTGCCTAATGGTAATTACTGTATGTCATTATTTTCTGTTTTAAATAGTCTAAAACGATTAAAACCTCCCACTTGCACAGTTGTGATAGCCGCTGCGGGCACATCACAAAGATGTAAGGGGGAGGATAAGTTATTTTTCTCAATTAATGATAAGCCTGTTATTGTATATACAATTGAAGCATTTGAGAGCTGTAAACTTATTAATGATATCATTATTGTTACACGTGAAGATAGGGTGGAGGATATTGCCAAACTTTGTGCGCAATACAGTTTTAAAAAAGTCTCTTTGGTTATAAAAGGAGGTCAAACAAGACTGGAATCAGTTTTGAACGGCATTCATGCAGCTTCAAAAAAGGCTCGTCTCATTGCAATTCATGATGGAGCCAGACCATGTATTAACACAGAAATTATTGAGCAAACAATTCATAAAGCTGAAAAAATCGGAGCAGCGGCTCCAGCAGTTGCAATTGCTTCAACAGTTAAAAAAATTGAAAATGGTGTTATTGAGAGCACAGTTGATAGGGAAAACTTGTATGAAATTCAAACACCTCAAATATTCAGAACAGAAATTATCAAAGCTGCTTTGACAAAAGCATATAAAAAATCTATAGAAGTCACCGATGATTGCATGGCTGTTGAGATGACTGGAATGTCTGTCCATGTTGTCGAAGGTTCACGAAGAAACATTAAAATAACAACAAATGAAGATTTTAGAATTGCTGAAGCATTTTTAAGTGGGGAATATTAGGAGAACGATATGCGGGTTGGTTTTGGATATGATGTACATCGTCTAAAGGAAGGGCGAAAATGCATATTGTGTGGTGTTGAGATTCCATATGAATTTGGACCTGATGGACATTCTGATGCAGATGTACCAGTGCATGCATTGATTGATGCGCTATTTGGTGCAGCAGCACTTGGTGACATAGGCACACATTTTCCTGATACAGATGCACAGTATAAAAATGCTGATAGCATCGAGCTATTGAAAGCAGCATATACAATTGTAACCTCTCATGGTTACATCATTTGTAATACAGATATTACCATTGTAACTGAATTGCCAAAGTTAGCACCATTCATTGAACAAATGAGAAAAATTCTTGCAGATGCACTATGTACGGAAACAGGGAATATCAGTATTAAAGGTACAACTGAGGAAAAATTGGGTTTTATAGGTGCCGGGTTAGGAATATCCGCATCTGCCGTGGTATTACTAAATTTGCAATAATTAACTAAATAGGATATAATAAATAGTTGTATTCGCACCATAGAACATGTATTCAAGGACAAGTAATAGATGATTGAATTTGTTAGAGAAATAGCAACTCAGATATGGAGTACTGCCCTGACATTCAGAACGACTGTCAGAATTTGGGATGTAATCGATATACTGATTATGACCTTTATTATTTATCGTGTTTTAAGACTGATGCAAAGAACCAGTGCAAGCAGCGTAATCAAAGGATTAGTTTTAATAATAATAGTTGCCGGGATTTCAAATTTCTTCAACATGAACATCCTCTCATACTTGCTGAGCCAAGCCTTACAAATGGGTGTAATAATCCTTGTAATTCTTTTTCAACCGGAAATACGTAAAATGTTTGAAACCATGGGTACAACCAAGTTAAATACATTGTTCAGGCGCAGAGGTAAATACGAAACAATAAAAGAGGTTTTAAATCAGATTACTTCAGCATGTTATGATATGTCAAAAAATGAAATGGGAGCAATTATTGTTTTTGAGCGCAAAGTTGGATTAAATGACTATGCAACAACAGGTGTAGCTGTTAACTCAAATGTCTCAACAGAACTGATTCAGAATATTTTCTATCCGAATTCGCCATTGCACGATGGAGCATTGATTGTTCGCGAAGATAAGTTGATTGCGGCATCTTGCATGTTACCTCTCTCAACTAACTATGCGTTGATAAAAGATCTTGGTATGAGACATAGAGCTGCTTTAGGGTTGTGTGAACGCTCCGACGCTGTCGTAATTGTTGTCTCAGAACAAACAGGTGCATTATCTATTGCAACTGATGGTATGTTAAAACGAAATTTAGACCACGAAACATTTGAGAAGCTTTTAGAAAACGAGATACTATCTGAATATACTACTAAAAGTAAGTCAAAAAAACAAAAAGCAAAGGATAGCGCTAATGTTCAAGGATAAGTTGAGCAAAATTGCCAGAAGAATGTTTTATATTGTGTTTGCTGTGATTATTTCAGTAGCACTTTGGTTTTATGTGGAAATTACTGAAAACGAAATGCTACCACATGTAATATCTGATATTGAAATTGTTTTAATTAATGAAGATATACTACGTGACAGACTTTTACTGGCTGATGTTATTACTGAACCACTTACACTAGGATTTGAAGCGTCACGTGCTGATATAAATAGGCTTGCGGCACCTGGTGCCATAACTGTTGAAGTTGATATGTCAACCATTAACTCGACAGGATTTGTAGAGCTGATATATTCTGTTGTTTGGCCAATAGGTTTTAATCCAAATAATATTGAGGGTATCAGTTGGTCTACAGATAGAATTAGGATTGATGTGGACAGATTAGCTGAACAACAAATTGAGGTAAGATCAAGCTATGACGGAGGCACTGCTGCTGATGATCTATATGCTACCGAGCCTGAGTTGGATCCTAATACTATTACTGTTTCCGGTCCTGAATCAATTGTATCAAGAATTAAATATGCTTATGTCCCGATACTTAGAGAAAACCTCGACGCAACACTTGTTGATGAGTTAGAATTCATTCTAATAGATGAAAATGACGAAATTTTTGAGCATGATCAACTTGAGTTGCTCAGCTTCAATCATGAGTTAATAAGAGTTGTAGTTCCAATAAGACAAATAAAAACAGTGCCATTACTACCCAATTTTTCATTTGGTTCAAGCACATCTGAAGAAAATGTCATTTGGAACATTGAACCGTCTCCTGTAGTTACTATTTCAGGTGATCCAGAAGTAATAAACTTAATTGGTCATATTCCTCTCCCCACAATTGATTTGAACGATTTTACCGACCTTACATTCAGTGAAGTATTTACAATTCCATTTCCTAACTATGTTACTAATGCTTCAGGAGAACTAGAGGCGACTGTCCACATACAACTAACCGGACTGGAACTTGAGGTTATCAGTACTCCTAACGTACAAGTTATTAATGTGCCTTATGGATATAGTTTTGTAAGATTGACTCAAAGTGTTGATATAACACTGAGAGGCACAGCTGAGGAACTTGCAGAAATCACTCCAATGAACCTAAGAGTGTTTGCTGACATTTCTGATTTATCTGCGGGTACTTCTAGAGTTCTAGCGAGAGTCGCTATAGATGGTCTTGATGTCAATGTTGATGCTGTTGGTGACTATCATATATTTGTGCGTTTATTTGCAGATGAGTAGTTGCACTTAGATGCGTTTAAAGTCTTAGCGTATTATACTCATATGGAAGGAATATTCATTTAATGATAAAAAGCATGACCGGATATGGTGGAGCAAAAGGTACTTCAGATAAACTTGAAATATCAATTGAAGTAAAAAGTGTAAATAACAGATACTTAGATTGCAGTATAAAGCTTCCACGTGTATACAGTTCCTTTGAAGACACATTAAAAAAGAAAGTACAAGAAGTTATTTCTCGTGGAAAAGTTGATGTCTTTATAACAATTGATTCATCAAATGCTGATGATATTGAGATAAAAGTTAATCGTCCGCTAGTAGAAGCATATGTTAATGCGATGCGTACAATAGCACAGGAACATGAACTTAACAGTGATATTCGTGTAGCCGACCTTACACGCTTCGCTGATATTCTTCAAGCAGAAAAGCGAGAAGTCGATGCCGATAAGCTAAAAACAGATATTTGCAATATATTATGCTCTGCACTTAGTGAATTCAATGAAATGCGAGAGCGTGAGGGAAATAAGCTCAGTAGCGACATTTCTGATAGACTTGATAGTATTGAAAAGCTTACGAAGCAAGCAGAAGAACTGACCCCAAAAACTGTTGATGAATACAGAAAAAAGCTCGAACTTAGAATGAATGAAGTTTTACAGTCTACAACTATTGAAGAAGCAAGAATATTGACAGAAGCAGCCTTATTTGCAGACCGTATAACAATTAGTGAAGAAACTGTAAGATTATTTAGTCATATTTCTCAATTACGTGAAATGCTAAAAAGCAACGAGCCTGTTGGAAGAAAGATAGATTTTTTAGTTCAAGAGTTTAACAGGGAAGCCAATACAATTGGCTCAAAAGGGAATGATTCAGAAATTGCAAAAATTACTGTTGAGTTAAAAGCCGAAATTGAAAAAATTCGTGAGCAAGCACAAAATATTGAGTAATCCTCTTAAGGAATGATGATGTAAATGAAACTAATAAATATTGGCTTTGGAAATATGGTTGCAGCAGGAAGAATTATTTCAATTGTCAGTCCTGATTCTGCGCCAATTAAAAGAGTGATTTCAGATGCTCGAGAGAAAAGTATGCTTATAGACGCTACATGTGGACGCCGCACTCGTGCAGTAATATTTGCAGATAATGGCTCACTTGTATTATCTGCAATTCAACCTGAAACCATTGCAGCAAGACTTCAATCTGCATCTGAGCGACCTCAAGCACCGGATGAACAGCCTAATTGATATAAATTGTAAGGGGATAGACTGGCAATGGGTAAAAATGCAGGCAAATTGGTTATAATTTCCGGACCATCGGGTACAGGTAAGGGTACTGTAATAAAAGAAATACTAAAGCAACGTCCTGAATTCAAGTTTTCAGTATCATCGACCACACGAAAACCTCGACCCGGTGAAGTTGATGGTGTTGCATATTATTTTATATCACATAATCAATTTAACGAAATGATAGAAAATGAAGAGTTTCTTGAACACGCACAGTTTGTTGGTGAACATTACGGAACACCAACAAAACCAATACAGGAGTGTCTTGATGCAGGACAAACCGTGATTCTTGACATTGAGGTGCAAGGTGCAAAACAGGTGATGTCAAAGGACGTTGGCTCTATCAACATATTTTTAATAGCACCTAGTATGGAAGAACTTGAAAATCGTCTTAGAGGACGTGGAACTGACTCTGAAGAAAAATTAATTGCAAGACTTGAGCGTGCACGTAAAGAGCTTGAAGAAAAAATTCATTACGATTACGTTGTTGTTAATGACACAGCCACTCGTGCCGCAGAAGAAATATTATCAATTATCGAGGGAAAGGAATAAATATATTATGCTTTATCCATCACTTGCGAGCCTACTAAAACAGGTTGATAGCCGCTATCGACTTGTAAACATCATTGCCAGACGTGCAAGAGACATATCATCAGATAATGACGGATATTCTGATGAAGACTATGAAAAACCCGTGTCAAAAGCAATCGAAGAAATAGCTGCCGGCAAACTACGTGTCACAGTTCCGGTTGAAGACGAGTTATAAGCAAGATATAATCTATGAGCAGCGTAGTTGCACAAGTTGCAGTATCTGCAGCAACTTTTCACATTGATAAGCCATATGATTATTTAGTACCCCCAGAGCTTGTAAATAAAGCCTTATCTGGAGTGAGGGTATTAGTTCCCTTTGGTAGAGGCAATAAAATGAGTGAGGGTGTTATCCTTACACTTAAGATTGCTGACGATGTAACTAAATTAAAAACAGTGGATTCCCTTATAGATGAAAAGCCAATATTGAGTGCAGAAAACTTAAAGCTTGCCTTATGGATGAGTGATAGGTTTTTTTGTACGGTTTATGATGCTCTCCGTTCTATGATGCCTGCAAAGGTTAGTTCGAAGCGTAAGAAAAAAGAAAAAGAACACAAAGCAGCTAATGCAGATGATATACGGCTTAGTAAAGAGCAGCAAGTAGTATATGATGAATTGCTTCCGTTGTTAGATAGTAATACCCCTGAAGCTGCACTACTTTATGGTGTAACCGGGAGTGGGAAAACACTTGTCTATATTAAACTAATAAAGGCCGCACTTTCATCGGATAAAACTGCAATAGTCCTTGTTCCAGAAATAGCACTTACACCTCAAACTGTAAGCATATTTTCATCACATTTTGGAGATGCTGTAGCTGTACTTCATAGTGCACTTGCTAACGGTCAAAGGTATGATGAATGGAAACGTATACATGATGCCGACGTTCGCGTAGTTGTCGGTACTCGCTCAGCGGTATTTGCTCCATTAACTAATATCGGACTAATAGTTATCGACGAGGAGCAAGAGTATACATACAAATCCGGTAATCCGCCTCGTTATCATGCACGTGAAATTGCAAAATATCGCATTACTCACTCGTCAGGATTATTGTTAATGGCATCTGCAACACCATCTGTTGATAGTATGTATGCAGCGAAAACCGGAAAGTATAGCTTATTAAATTTAAAAAATCGCTTTAACGAAAGAGAACTGCCACCTGTACTTGTTGTGGATATGAAAAAAGAATTAGCAACTGGTAATGATTCTTCGATTAGTTCTGTATTGCGAGATGAGCTTGAAAAGAACATTAATGCCGGAGAACAAAGCATTCTTTTTATTAATAGGCGAGGCGCAAATCCTGTTGTTGCATGTGGTGAATGTGGCTTTACATACAAATGTTTACATTGTAGCGTGTCTATGACATATCACATTTCAAACAAGCGTTTGCTTTGTCACTATTGTGGTTACTCAATACCAACTCCCGAGAGCTGCCCGGAATGTTCAGGCAAACTCAAATACATCGGTACCGGGACACAAAAAGTTGAAGTTGAATTGAATGAGCTATTTCCTGATGTGAAGATAATACGTATGGAAGCTGATACAACTTCTCGTGTTAATTCACACAAAAAATTATTATCAGATTTCCGCAAACAAAAAGCTCAGATTCTTCTTGGAACACAGATGGTGACAAAAGGTTTGGATTTTGAAAATGTGACCTTAGTAGGAGTAATAAGTGCTGATTTATCTTTGTATATGAGTGATTACCGTTCAAATGAAAAGACATTCTCACTTATAACACAAGTTGTTGGTCGCTCGGGTAGAGGTGAGAAACCCGGTCGTGCGATTATTCAAACTTTTACACCTGAACATAAAGTAATTTCACTTGCATCTAATCAGGACTATGACGGATTTTATGAGAGCGAAATTTCGATACGTCAATTATTAGGTAGTCCACCTGTACGGGATTTAATTGCTCTAACCACAATTGGAAGTAATGAAAGTAAGGTTGCTGCGTCATGTAGTAGATTGAAAGCTTCGTTGCAAGGTTACTTTAGAGGAGATAGTTCAATTAAACTTTTGGGACCTGCGCCAACTGCGGTCTCCAAGGTAAATAATCAATATAGATATAGACTATTGGTAAATTGTGTAAATAATAAGCGTGTGAGAGAAGTAATTGCTCATGTAATTAAGCAGTTTGCTCGCGATAATTTAAATAGAGGTGTCACAGTAATCGCCGACGCAGATGTATATGATTAACCACATTTCAAAAAACTGTCCACAATGCGCTAACAAAATCTGAAAGGTTTGATGATATAATATGGCAACAAGAAATATATTACAGAATGGTGAAAGGGCTCTGAGTAAGGTGAGTCGAGATGTAACTGATTTCAATCAAAGGTTGCATATATTACTTGATGATATGCGTGAGACTGTTATTGATGCAAATGGTTTAGGTCTTGCTGCACCTCAAGTTGGTGTATTGCGCAGAGTTGCGCTAATTGTTGATTCAAGCGATGATGAGTTTGACGAAAATGATGATGAAATCGATGACGATAATTGGGAGTCAGAAGATGAGCTTGAAGAAGTTGAGCTTACAGACGAGGAAATAAGAGAGCAAATAAACGCAAGCATTATTGAGCTTGTTAATCCTGAAATCATAAGGCGTGATGGAGAGCAGGCAGGTAGAGAAGGTTGCCTAAGTGTTCCCGGTGTGCAGGGCATGGTTACCAGACCTAAAACAGTAGTTGTTAGAGCACAGGATAGAGATGGTAATTTCTTTGAATTAGAAGTAAGTGACTTAACTGCTCGTGCTGCATGTCATGAAATTGATCATCTAAATGGAGTTATTTTTACATCCATTGCTGATCGAATATTATCAGAAGAAGAAATTGAAGAAATGAATGTACAGGGTGAATAATCAAAGCACACTGAGTTCTTGAATTCTGCGACTTCGCCGAGGTCGCTGACAAAGTGCATATTTTTACCTATCGTCATTGCGGCCTCCGAGCCGCAATCTGATAGAATCAAGCTTTGTAATAGATCCCGGGTCAAGCCCGGGATGACAAGTGGGACTTTTTCAGCAGCCTCACTTCGTGCAGAATGACGACTGAGTCAAAAATGAAAGTGAGTACAATGAAAATAATATTTATGGGTACGCCAGAGTTTGCGGCGGAATCGCTTGAAAAACTGTATAGTGTTGGTCATGATATTGTTGGTGTTTTTACACAGCCGGATAGGCCAAGAAATCGTGGTATGAAAACTACCTTTAGTCCTGTTAAGCAGATTGCATTAATGAATAATACTCCGATTTATCAACCTATATCCCTTAAGGACGACGAAATAGTCAGCGTTGTAAAAAGACTACAATGTGACCTTATTGTTGTTGTTGCATATGGCAAAAAAATTCCAAGCGACATTCTTAACATACCTTCTCTTGGTTGTATTAACATTCACGCATCAATATTACCTAATTATCGCGGAGCATCTCCAATTCAACATGCAATAATCAATGGCGATACCGAAACCGGCGTTACTTCGCAATACATGTCTGAAGAAATTGATGCCGGAGAGATACTTCTTATCAAAAAAACACCAATTGGTGACGATGAGACATCAACTGATTTGTTCAGCAGACTTAGCACATTAGGCGCAGAGTTACTTATTGAGACTATTTCTGCAATCGAAGCAAAAACGGTTATACCAACTCTACAAAATGACGATGATGTAACATATGCACCTCTTCTTACAAAAGACATGTCTCCAATAGACTGGTCAAAGACGGCTCATGAGATTAGGTGCATGGTGAGGGGACTTCAACCTTGGCCTACCGCAACAACGATAATTGACGAAAAGACAGTTAAAACATTTTCTGTTGATGTGACAAATAATATGACAAGCTTACTTCCGGGAAGTATAGTTTCTCATGGAGAACACGGGATTGAAGTTGCATGCTCCGACGGTTCTATAATCATAAAGGAATTACAAGCACCCGGTGGAAAAAGAATGAGTGCAGCTGATTTTCTCAAAGGTAATCCACTAAGCACTAAACATTTATACTAAACAGATTTGAAAAGAAATGGGCACAAAGATGAAGCGAGATATAAAATCTATTTTGCTTACCGAACTTAAAGAATATTTTGTTTCAATCGGTGAGAAACAATTTAGGGCACAACAGGTGTTTTCATGGTTGCATAAAGGTGTTACTACTTTTGGTGATATGACTAACCTATCAACTGACCTGCGTAACAAGCTTGATAATGAATTTTATATAACTGTACCGTCACTCATCGAGAAACAAATATCAGAAATTGATGGAACTGTTAAGTATCTCTATAGTTTGCATGACAGCGAGACTGTAGAATGTGTTCTAATGAGTTATTCTCATGGCAATTCCATATGTATATCAACTCAAGTCGGCTGCAAAATGGGGTGTACATTCTGTGCGTCAGCGCTAGATGGCTTTAAGAGAAATCTCAGTGCATCTGAAATGCTTGATCAAGTTCTGTTCACACAAATGGATTCAGACAAGCGCATTTCAAATGTTGTACTCATGGGAATTGGTGAACCACTTGATAACTTCGATAATGTGATGCGTTTTATACAACTAATTTGTCATCCATCTGGAATGAATGTCGGAGCTCGGCACATAACAATTTCAACCTGCGGATTAGTAGAAAAGATTGACAGATTAGCGGGATATGATGTACAATCAACGTTGGCAATATCGCTTCACGCACCTGATGATGAAACTAGGTCCATGCTGGTGCCTGCCAATCGCAATATAGGTGTCAAAAATCTCATTGAGTCTAGTCAAAGATACTTTGAAAAGACTGGTAGACGAATCACTTACGAATACGCAATGATTGCCGGAATTAATGATTCTCAGGCACAAGCTGAAATGCTTTCCAAGCTTTTAGATAGAAGATCAAGTCATTTAAATTTAATACTTTTGAGTAATGTACATGAAAGTAAATTTATAGCAAGCACTAAAGAAAAATTGAAAGCATTTACTGACATACTTATAAAAAATAACACTAACTATACCATGCGTCGCAGCCTGGGATCAGATATAGATGCATCTTGCGGTCAACTTCGCCGTCGCGTATTACACAAGAAATAAGAAATAGTTCAGTGCTTTGTGGCATTAAATTATATACTCATCGCCTTTTTGGGGCAAAAGGAAATGGAATTATTATGGAATTATGGGGCATAACTGATTGCGGTAAAGTAAGAAAACATAATCAAGATGTCTTTCAAATATCAACAAGTGAAGTTAATGATACTGTTGTTCTTGTTGTATGTGATGGCATGGGTGGAGCTAATGCGGGAAATATTGCAAGTGAACTCGCAGCAGATACATTTATGAATCATATGGATAGACATATTGATGAATATAATAGCGGGCATGATTTGACGTATATTGCTGAACTTATGACTGAGGCAGTACATGTAGCAAATGACATTGTATACCAGAAAAGCATGAGTGATGAAGAGCTTAATGGAATGGGAACAACTCTGACTGCTGCTGTATCAACACAAGATGGAGTAGTTGTAGCAAATGTCGGAGACAGCAGATTGTATCACGTTACATTTGAAAAAATTACTCAAATAACCAGAGATCATTCGGTTGTTGAGGATATGATTCAAAGAGGTGAGATTACTCGTAGCGAAGCACATCAGCATCCAAGTAAAAATTTAATAACACGTGTACTAGGTACCAGTTACGATGAACTGCCTGATATTTTTTACATTGATATGAAAGCCGATGATATTATTATCTTATGCTCAGACGGTCTCACAAATGTTGTGACCGATAATGAAATACAATTTGAGTTATTGCGTGGTACTAATGTTCGTGAAAGCTGTGAGGTACTTGTCGATATGGCTTTAGGACGAGGCGCACCAGATAATGTTACAGTAGTTATATTAAAAAATTAATATTAGTATAAGTGCTTTTTACGAAAGGAATGGATACATATATGGAAAACAACGACAAATATTTGGGAATGAAGCTTGATAATCGATATGAGATTTTAGAACTCATCGGTGTCGGGGGTATGGCATATGTATATAAAGCACTATGTCATCGCTTAAACCGTTTAGTTGCAATTAAAATCTTAAAAGAAGATCTGGCAAATGATGAAGAGTTTCAACGTCGCTTTTATACAGAATCACAAGCGGTTGCTATGTTATCACACCCTAACATTGTTGCTGTGTATGATGTCAGTCGCAGTGAAAATACTGAATATATTGTAATGGAACTCATTGAAGGTATTACTTTGAAGCAATACATTAACAGAAAAGGTTTGCTGAATTGGAAAGAAGCCCTTCATTTCACAACTCAAATAACGAAGGCTCTTGTGCATGCACATTCCAGAGGAATTATACATCGTGATATTAAACCACACAACATAATGATTCTTAAAGATGGTAGTGTTAAAGTTGCTGACTTCGGTATTGCCAGATTATTATCTGTTCAAAATACACTTACACAAGAGGCACTCGGATCTGTGCACTATATTTCACCTGAACAAGCTAAAGGTGGTAAAATCGACGTACGTTCTGACATCTACTCAGTCGGTGTGGTTATGTATGAAATGCTCACCAGTCGTTTACCATTTGTCGGAGAATCAGCAGTTTCAGTAGCGATTCAACATATAAGCGCGACTCCATTATTACCTCGCGATATAAATCCGGATATTCCGGCCGGATTAGAAGAAATAACAATGCATGCAATGGAATCTGACGTAAATATGCGGTTTGCATCTGCCGAGGAAATGCTTAATGATTTGGAAGAGTTTCGTAAACAGCCGGGGATAGTTTTTAATTATGCACTATCAGGTTCTTCAAACAGGCAATCCCAAAATATAGAGGAGCCTTATGAAACAAGAGCAATTCCAAGACAAAATATGAATCGTCAAGTTCCACCTCCTGCTCCTGTAAGAAAAAAGCAAGAAATGACAGAAAATGAATACCGTGACTCAAAAAGAAGGTCAACCAGTACAGCTACAATGGTTGGTATCTTCGTCGTGGTGGCATTTATAGTAGTTCTTCTTGCGGTTTTTGTTTTTCCAACAGTAGGTGACTGGTTTAGCTCTGATGATGATCCGATAACAATTCCAAATTTTGTCGGTATGAGATATGATGCTGTTAGAGTTGATTTAGAATTTTATGAACAATATGAATTTCTAGCGACATTTGAGCCCAACAATGACATACCTGAAGGTGTTATAATATCTCAAGATCCAACTGCAGGCAGAGAACGTAGCAGACCGCCTCTTGATGGCGATAGAATCCTTATACGTCTCATTGTATCAGAAGGTGATGAGCCTCTTGTTGAAATGCCGGATGTGACAGGCTTACTTAATGCAACAGCCAGAAACGAATTAGCAAGACTTCAACTAGATTTAGTTTTTGAAGAAGTTCTTATCGAATCAGAAGAGCTTGCCGGTATTGTAATTGAAACAGTTCCAAGAGCAGGACAAGGTCTTGCAAGAGGAGATACCGTTGTACTAAGAGTGAGCCCAGGTCCTGATAGAACGCCGGTAACTGTTCCAAACATGGTTGGAAGTACAGAAGCAGCACTAGTGGCTGAATTTGCTGAGTTAGGATTAACTCCAAATATAAGTCACCTACAAGCTGATGCACCTGCTGGAAATGTGATATTTATATCACGTGTCGGAGAACAAGTCACACCCGGATCAACAATTGCCGTACATGTCTCAACCGGACCACCTCCGACGCCGGAGCCTCCTCCACCGCCATCACCGGATCCGCCACCACCAGATCCGCCACCACCGGATCCGCCACCACCGGATCCGCCGGATCCGCCAGATCCTGATGAATAAGAAGGTGGGCATGATTCAATGAAGTCCGATAATTACGAGGGAATTATCTATAAAGCAATGAGTGGATTTTACTATGTACAATCCTCAGAAGAAACGACCGAATGCAGAGCACGCGGTCGTTTCCGCCTTGATAAAAGCACTCCTCTTGTTGGAGATAATGTTACATACACAAAAACAGAGCAAGGAAAAGGTATCATTACAGATATTCTTCCGCGAAGAAATTCATTTATCAGACCACCGTTAGCAAATATCGATAAAATGATTATTGTTGCATCAGGCGCAATTCCTGTCACAGATACTTATCTAATTGATAGAATGACTGTAATTGCAATAAATAGCAATTGTGAACCAATTATTTGTATTAATAAGATGGATATTAATTCTGCAGAAGAACTTTTCACTATTTATACCCATGCTGGTTTTGCGACTGTCAGAACAAGTGCAACGACAGGCGAAGGTGTGTATGAGCTTGTAAAAGTGATTCGCAAATCAACATGTGCGTTTACCGGAAACTCAGGAGTAGGGAAGTCGAGCATCCTAAATGCAATTGAACCTGATTTTGAAATATCAGTTGGTGACATTAGCAAGAAGCTTGGTAGAGGACGTCATACTACAAGGCATGTTGAGTTATACAGGCTAAGTTGTGGAGCACTTATCGCTGACACGCCCGGTTTTTCTGCATTTGATTCTGGGTTCATTTCAGAAAAAGAAAACTTGCAGTACTTATTTCCTGAGTTTGAACCATATATCGGGCAATGTCGTTTTCGTGACTGTGCTCATATTAAAGAGTTAGGCTGTGCGATTTTATCTGCACTGAATGACGATAAGCTTCAAAAGAGTAGACATGACAGTTATATAAGATTATATGAGCAGGCTCTGGAATATAAAGAATGGGAACATAAGGAAAAATGATTTGCCGATATAGAAATGTAAATAATATCATTAGAATAATTTTATGTTTGTGCATTGTTATTGCACTTTGCATTTCACTATCTTCGGCTGCATTCGCTGGAGTTATTGGAGATTATACGATAACTTCAGAAGCTGCAATTATTATTGATTTTGATACTGGATTAGTCATATATGAACATAATGCTGACGAGCTTAGAGTTCCCGCCAGTATGGTAAAGATGATTGCTGTGCATGTTGTGTTTGATGCAATTAGAGATGGACATATTACACTTGACACTTTAGTTGAAGTGAGTGAGAGTACAAGTGAGTTTTCATTTAATAGAGCATTTTCTAACGTTCCATTACATCTGGACTCATCATACTCAATTCGCGAGCTTCTTGATGTTGTTATCGTTCGTTCTGCAAGTGCTGCAACTATTGCATTAGGTGAAGCTCTTTTTGGAAGCGAAGAAGCTCTAATTAGGCGGATGAACCAAAAGGCGTTAGAACACGGCATTCCTGCTGAGTTTCATGACAGTTGGGGCGGCTCACCTGAGAATCGCATTTCTGCAAGAGGAATGGCAGAAATGACTCGTCTACTTATAGTAGAGCATCCAGAGGTTCTTGATTTTACGTCGCAGGTGTATGTTGTATTCGAAGAAATTGAGTATGTTAATACAAATGCTTTGCTTGTAGATTATGAAGGTGTTGATGGTTTTAAAACCGGATTTACAAATCCGGCAGGCTGGTGTTTTTCAGGAACAGCAACACTTAATGGACGTAGGATTATAACCATAACTATGGGTTCAGTTCGCGGTTATCGTTTTCCGGACACCGTGACTTTGCTGGATTATGGCTTTGATAATTACGGTGCTGCTTTTGCAAATTATTTTAGAAATACAATCCGTCCTATTGATTTTGATATTCCTGTAAAGAATGCGCTTATGCCTATTAGTATGTTCGATATTGAAATGGCACAGCATTTTGATATACGAGAAATTGCAATATTTCTGAATGAGAATTAGGCTACAAATAATACTAATCCCCGTCATTGCGGCCTCCGAGCCGCAATCTTAAATAACCGTATTATATCATTGCAACTACAATTTTTATGCTGTATACTTGACAATGAATTAAAATGTAATAATCATATGGAGGTCTATTATGAACGACGCATACAAAAAATTAATTAAATGCTTGGAAATTGTAAAGTCCAAAACAGATTTTGTTCCGAAAGTAGCTCTGGTGCTTGGTTCGGGATTGGGCGGATATGCTGATGAAATGGATGTTGTATCAACCATCAATTATCACGATATAGAAGGCTTTCCTGTAAGTACTGTGCCAGGACATCAAGGGCGATTTGTATTTGGTCATGTGAAAGGTGTTCCTGTTGTTGCCATGCAAGGTCGTGTTCACTATTATGAAGGCTATCCTATGAATGATGTTGTTTTGCCGATACGATTAATGGGTCTCATGGGTGCGGAAATACTCTTCTTAACAAATGCCGTTGGTGGTCTTAATCCTGCATTTGCAGCAGGTGACTTCATGCTCATTACTGACCACATATCATATAATGTACCATCACCACTAATTGGCGAAAATATTGAAGAACTTGGAACAAGATTCCCAGATATGAGTGAAGTATATTCTAAAGAATTAAGATTAAGAATTAAAGAAGCTGCTAGTGAACAAAATGTTGGATTACACGAGGGTGTATATATTCAGTTTTCAGGTCCAAATTTCGAGACACCGGCAGAAATTCGCGCTTGTGCTGCATTAGGTGCCGACGTTGTTGGAATGAGTACAGTTTGTGAGGCTGTAGCAGCAAATCATATGGGCATAATGATATGTGGTATATCATGTGTTTCAAACCTGGCAGCAGGTATTTCAAAGACACCATTAACACATGAAGAAGTGCAGGAAACTGCAGATCAAGCAGCACCAAAATTCAAAGCATTAGTTTCAGAAGCAATATATAAAATTGGAGCAGACAAAAATTAATGATTAGTCAAAAACTAGAAAAAGTATTGAGCAAAGTTCAAAAACCGGCCAGATACTCCGGTGGTGAATATAATCAAATAATTAAGGATAAGCAAAATGTCAATGTTCGCGTTGCATTTTGCTTTCCCGATACTTATGAGATTGGAATGTCTAATCTTGGACTAAAAATTTTATACGGGGCACTCAATAATATCGATGATGTATGGTGTGAGCGAGTCTTTGCACCATGGACGGATATGGAGCATGAAATGCGTGAAAACGCAATTCCATTATATGGTTTGGAAAGCTATGATTCGATTCGTGATTTTGATATTGTTGCATTTACTATTGGCTATGAACTTTCGTATACAAATGTGTTAAATATGCTCGATCTTGCCGGGATACCTTTGCGAAGTGCTGATAGAGAAGAAGATGGCCCATTAGTTATAGCAGGTGGTGCTTGCAGCTACAATCCTGAACCGATGGCTGAGTTTATTGATTTGTTTGTTGTTGGCGAAGGTGAAGATGTTGTTGTTGAATTGGTAGATACATTCAAATCTACTGATAGTAAAAAAGCATTTCTCGAAGCTGCTTCTGAATTGCATGGTGTATATGTACCATCACTATATGATCAAGGCATAACTTATGTGAAAAAGCGAATTGTCGAAGATTTAGATAGTGCATATTTTCCTGTTGACTCAATTATTCCTTCTACAAGTATTGTTCATGACAGATCTGTATTGGAGTTATTTAGAGGCTGTATTCGAGGGTGTAAATTCTGCATGGCAGGATACACGGGTAATCCTGTACGATCTCGTTCACCAGACCTCTTGACAAAGCAGGGGATTGCTGCAATATCAAATTCCGGATATGATGAATTGGCATTACTTTCACTTAGTACTAGCGATTATAAGCATTTGAGCGAACTCTGCGATGGTCTTCTTGAATGGTGCGAACCAAGAAAAGTAAACCTGTCCTTACCATCTCTTAGAGCTGATAATTTTAGTATTGAGCTTATGGAACGAGTGCAGAAAGTAAGGAAATCCGGACTTACATTTGCGCCGGAAGCCGGAAGTCAGCGTTTGAGGGATTATATTAATAAGAATATAAAAGAAGACGATCTCATCAATGCATGTCGTGTCGCATTTGAAGGTGGATGGAATTCTGTAAAACTATATTTTATGTTAGGTTTGCCGACAGAGACTGACGAAGATGTTACTGCTATTGCAGATCTGGCACATACAGTACTACAGACGTGGCGTGATTTTACTAACAATAAAAAAAGAGGTGTGCGCATCACGGTGTCAACATCATGCTTTATCCCAAAGCCCCATACACCTTTCCAGCGTGAGGCACAAATACCTATTGATGAGTATTCGAGAAGAGTAGAGTTATTAAGAAGTTCTATTCGAGCAAAATCAATAACATATAATTGGCATTCACCACAACAAGGCTACATTGAAGCGGCGTTATCTCGTGGAGACAGGCAACTTGGCAATGTAGTCGAAGCCGTGTGGAAAATGGGAGCAAGAATGGATTCGTGGAGTGATCATTTCTCTTATGAAAAATGGATAGCAGCATTTGATGAATGTTCGACAGATGCAGAACATTACGCAAGTAGAAAACGTGGTGTTGACGAAAAGCTTCCATGGGAATTTATACAAATATAGAGAGTGAATGGTTAAAATATGAGTAAAGTAAGGATGAGATATTCCAAAACCGGAAGAGCTAAATATATTTCACATCTGGATTTAACTGCAACACTGCAAAGAGCTTTACTAAGAGCCGGGATAAAGCTAAAATATTCAGAGGGGTTTAACCCGCATCCATATATTTCTGTTGCATTACCGCTTTCGGTTGGTGTTGAGAGCATATGCGAACTCGTTGATGTTGCGATTATGGGTGAATCCTTGCCAGACGTAAAAGCGATTAAACTTCCTGATGGTATTATTATTACAGATATATATTTTCCTTCCCGAAAAATCAATGAAATAAAATGGCTAGAAATATCAGTAAAATTATATTATGACAGGGAAGTGGATAGTGAGCTTGCAAGTAACATTATGTCAGTTCTCACACAAGATAGTATTGTCATTACAAAAAGAACAAAACGTGGGACTAAGGATATTGACATAATTCCACATATAAGAGATGTTAATGTTGAATGCAATGATTGCATTTTACTTTCAGCAAAAATCTCCGCACAAGAACCGACACTAAATGCAGTTGATTTGTTAAATGCACTCTGTGATGATTTTAAGCCGTTACACACTGATGTAAAGCGTATAGAGCTATATGATGCAAAGATGGTAAAATTCGAATAAAAGGGATGTCAAATAGTCCGTGAAAACTAACGTTATTCTGCGGGTCGTCGCAGAATGACGAAGCATGGGAAAGGGATGGTTATTGATATGAAGTTAGATAATATAATTGAAAACACGGCTGTAAAAAGAATTGGAGTACTAACATCGGGTGGTGATGCACCCGGCATGAATGCGGCAATTCGTGGAGCAGTTAGGGCTGCTGAATGTCTTGGAATTGATTGTATAGGAATTAAGCATGGTTATGCAGGGTTATTAAACGGTGATTTCATTCAATTAACTCAAAAGATTGTTAAAGGCATAACCGGGCGCGGCGGAACAATGCTATATACCGCGAGGTCAAAAGAATTTATGACTGAAGCAGGTGTAAAAGCCGCTGCAGATATTTGCAAACATATGGGAATTGAGGGATTGGTTGTAATTGGTGGAGATGGTACATTCAGAGGTGCGCTAGATTTATCGAAACATGGCGTAAAAGTTGTAGGCATACCTTGTACAATCGATAATGACATCGGATGCACAAGTTATTCAATCGGATTTGATACTGCCTGCAATACTGCCGTAGACGCTGTTGACAGGCTCAATGATACAATGCAGTCTCATGAGAGATGTTCTGTTGTTGAGGTAATGGGGCGAAAAGCCGGTCATTTGGCTTTGGATGTAGGTGTAGCTACAGGTGCTACGATCATTCTCGTACCGGAAGTAAAATATGATTTTGATAAGGACGTAATTGAACGCATTCGATCAGCTCGTCTTTCCGGACGCAATAATTTTTGTGTTATAGTTGCAGAAGGCGCTGAATCAGGTTATCAAGTTGCTGAGAGAATCATCGAAGAAACCGGAATTGATACAAGATTTACAATGATTGGACACATACAACGCGGTGGTTCGCCTCATGTGCGTGATCGAGTTGTTGGCACTTCAATGGGATATAATGCTGTTGCATTACTTGCATCAGGAAGTAGTGCAAGAATTGTCGCCATGCGTGGAGATAAGTATATTGATTTACACATTGAAGAAGCACTTGGCCTGACAAAGGATTTTGATTATGAGATGTATAATACATTCTCTGCACTAACTTTCCTTGACAGGGACTTGATGAAATAATTTGTCTAACTCGGCACTAATACTGAAAGGCATCATCTTTTTATATGAAAATAACTGATATACTAAATCAAAAGAACGTAACTGTATCTTGTGAATTGTTCCCACCTAAGTCTGAATCTTTACTAACAGATGCTAAACAAGTAATTCGCGAGATAGCGGATTTAAAACCATCTTTTATGAGTGTGACATATGGCGCAGGTGGTTCAACTCGAGAAAATACTGTAAGAATAGCTGATGAAATTCAAAATGTAAATGATATTACAGCTCTGGCACATCTAACCTGTGTATCATCTGACAAGAAAGAAATTAAAACTGTCCTTGACGATCTAAAAACAAGAAATATTACAAACATTCTTGCTTTACGTGGCGATTATCCGACGGATGAATCTGTACGCAAAATTGGAGCGTATCAATATGCTAGTCAGCTTACAGAGGCAATCCTTGAACATGGGGATTTTTGCGTCGGTGGGGCATGCTATCCTGAGGGACATCTGGAATCCTCTTGCATGCAAGAGGATATCGAACATTTAAAAATCAAGGTAGATTCCGGATGTGCTTTCTTGACTACACAGATGTTTTTTGACAACAATATCATGTACAATTTTATGTTCCGCCTACTTAAAAATGGTGTTGACGTTCCTATCATTGCAGGAATCATGCCGGTCATCAATGCGCGTCAAATTGATCGCATCTGTAAATTATCCGGAACAACACTGCCACCAAGATTTCGTGCTATTGTGGATAGATTTGCTGATAACCCTGCTGCAATGAATCAGGCAGGAATTGCTTACGCGACAGAACAAATTATTGATCTCATAGCAAATGGTGTAAACCATATACACATCTATACAATGAACAAGCCAGACATTGCCAGGCGTATTATGAATAATCTATCAGAGATTTTCAAGTGAGGTGATTTGATGGATTTATGGCAAATACAAGCCGCTGAAAAAATGACGGATTTAGTCAATATATATACTGATATCGATAGCATTGAATTCTCTGGTTCAATGCTTGATTATAGTTTGTTAGATGTATTCAGCGATGTCGATATGATAATTCATCTATCTGACAATGCCATTTTTGAATTGAACGAATGGCTTGATGTGATGGCTAAAAGTATTTGTGACATCTTTGGTTACGAGCTTTATGAGAATGACAACCAATGTGTAATTCGAGTTTGCTTTGAAAATGGATGGCGGTTTGATATGACATTTATCAATGCAACCAAGAAATCAACTCATTTTGTAGAAGATTCGTTTGAAAATAAAGTTGGTAGTATTGTCAATCAATTTTGGTTTATATCTGTGATGGTTCTGATAAAATTAGGTCGAAATGACTATTTGACCGCTGCTCATCTTGCACTAGAATTAATGCAGCTTAATATTGTTATTCAAATGCTTGTCAGAGATGAAAAAAAGAAAACGAATATACACAGATTTGGAGACAGGGAAGATGTGTCCACTACTCGTTCCTTGAATCTGACAAATGAAAGTAGCAATAAAGATGCAATACTTACTATTCTTTATCATGCGTCTGAGAAAATGGATGAGCTTTCTGCGTCAATAGTTAATTCTGTAAGTCGTACTGACAAACTGAGAAGGATACATGAGGTGCATTTGTAAATGTTTGATATCATATTAATATGGGTTAAAGAATGGCAGTTCTGGATAGCCCTAGTGTCCCTTTTTGGTCTTATATTTTCTGTTTATAAATATATTAATAGTAAAAAGCTGAGTGACTCACTGAGCGAAGGTGGGTGTAGATTTATTTCGTCCAGCTCAAAAGGCTTTGTACCAATTTGAATACAGTAGTGCATGATTCAAATGCAGATGGTTTTATAATAGCACTTTCTATCTTATGCCGCTCATATCCGAGTCGAGAGTTTGTTATGGCTGTGCGCACTCTTTCTTCTGTCAGCAGCATGCTACTGATTTTGTCAATTACATCTGCAGACTTATCATAATTGAAGGCAAGAAATTTTTTCAGTTCATGTTTATAACGAGTTCGACTAAGCGGAGCTTTCAAGATGCGAAAATGATTAATAAACCATACTTCGAATGCTTGATTAGAATAAGCCACACAGATTGCATTTGATTCAGCGTGCCTGACAGCATCATCAAAATCTATGAAGTCATCTTTGTCAAACACGCACCAAACTGCGTTATAGCTGTTTTTGCGATTGCGTGCTTTAATAGCGTACTCGACAACATGCATAGGGCTTTTCGTTTCCACTGCGGTAATAACGCTGACGCTACCCAGTGATGGACGGAACACTTGATTGAACATTTCAAAATATTTTTTCTCAGTTTGCCCTCCGCAAACAATAAGTACCTCTTCTTTTGCCTGTCGAAATGGTGTTTTCCTTCTATATTTTTCACGCATAGCCATTACCTCGATTTAAATAGGGAATAGCACCATACACCCCTAAAAGATATCTTTTTAGAATGTCGCTGTTTTTACGAACATCTTTAAAATCGCTAAGTGAGTAGAGATTACTTACACCACGCTCATCTTTGTCTACGAACCAGATCTGGTCACGACGGATATCTTCATCCAAAAGCAACACATCATGAGTTGTGCAAACCAACTGCATATTACTGCGATTATCCTCGATGGAGTTAATTTGAGAAATCAGGTGGCGAACCAGAGAGGGATGCAAGTGCAAATCCATTTCATCAATCACGATTGTTTTTCCATTTGTATCATTGTCACCGAATGCCGCTGACAAATCTAGCATAGTCTTAGTTCCAGCTGATGCATAGTCTTTAAATGGAACATCAGTTTCACCTATGGGATTCCAATTTTCGTCAAAGGTAGAATATATAGCTCTTAGTTTTCTGTCAGAGGGAATTTTCATACCGACAAGTGTGTTGTCTGATTTTTTCAGAAATGGCAATGAAACTGCTGTATAGGGAAAGGCGGGTGAAACAGTTCTATCAGATGAAATAATGATTAGGTCGTTGGAAATCCAGTCTACAACTTTCATTGCAATTGGGTTATTTGCAAATGCAGCCCATGTCAAAAACAAAACATCATCACGCACATTTTTTTTGAACACATTGATGCCGGACATTCTTTTTATAGTGCTGATACTTGTGTGATCAGGACTTGTGCGCTCAAATATTTTTGTCCTTCGCTTTATCGTGGTATACAGATACTCTCGGCTGATTTGATTGTTAAGAATATCAAAGCCATATTCATACGTAACCCCATCTATTATGAATGATAATTCAAATTTCGTTGGTTTATTTTTAGCCGCTTCGCTGAAGGTAAAAGGGTGGCATAACTTAATATGCTCCGTTTGTACGTCAAAGGCAGACGAAACCATCGTCTTCATATAATACAGTGCGTCAATCAAATTAGACTTGCCACTCGCATTTGCACCGAAAAGCAGAATGCTTTTAAGGAAGTTGCCGTGTTCAGTTTGAATCACGTTGAACTCCTGATGTTCTTTATCAGCGGTAGCAGTCATGCTAAGTGTAGTCACGCCGAAGAACGACTTGAAATTTTCTACAGAAAAACCAATAAGCATTTGAATCACCTCAGAACCTATTGTAATCTTTATTGCAAAAAATTGCAATAAAAATGCAAAAAACATATTTAAAGCGAATGTTTTTATCGGCACCCGCAAAGCAGACTTCACATTGTGAGCATATATTGGACGTAGTGTTTTTACAAAGTGTCTTCACACGACTTCAAACTTTTTTATACAGGGCTATCTATTTTACGAAGAACTCTTCAAGAATTTCTGCATATTCCATAGGATGAAGCATGCTTAATTCTCCGTGTCCCATATTTGGCAATACTATTAGCTTATTGTTTGGGATTTTACCATGGAGTAGTTCTGCAGATTTTCTCATTAGTTTTATTTCTTTTTCACCCACGATGACTAGCACTTTCGTTTTAGTTTTTTCTATCTCATTTTTCAAAGCATATGTGCCATTGCTTAGTGTGGTATTAATCAGTGTTTGCTTTGATATTTTTAAACTGTCGGAATAGTACTGTTCAAACATAGTGTCAGGGACAAATAGGGTTTTCGCTTGAAGTTTTGAGAACCATCTCATTTTAATTAGCCCATATGAGAGTTTGAACGTGGGGACTGTTAATGCTTTTGTTCCTTTGATTGGTAAAACCAATGCACTTTCTAATATAGCGAATTCAGCAATATTTTCTCTTTGTGTGAGCACTTCTGTTACGATTTGTGCTCCGATTGAAAGTCCGCCTAAAGCAAATACTTTCCCATTATGTTGTTGTTCAATATAACTTATTAATTTTTGTGCTGAATCTTCTATGCTAATAAAATCATGATTGCTATCTTCGCCATAACCATCCAAAATGGGTGTGACAACATGATAATTTACTTGCAATATTTCAACGACATTCGTTAAAGCCCAGCTTGATAGTCCGCCGCCGTGCAACAAGATGATGGTTGGCAGGTTCTTATTTTCTGTTTCTTGAAATCGCATAAGTGCAACCTCCTCAAATATACGTTTATTTCTTCTTTTTATAACCGGCAAGAGGGGAGCGCATTGCTGCGTCGCGGAGGTCCTCATTATCAATATGTGTGTATATCTGTGTTGTATTCAAATTCTCATGTCCCAGTAATTCTTGAAGTGTTCTGACATCTACGCCACCTTTTAACATAAGTGTTGCTGCAGTATGGCGTAGTTTGTGAGATGAATATTTTGTACTGTCGAGTCCGGCAGCTTTTAAGTGCTTCTTAACCAGACTATGGATGGTTGAAGTACTTATCCTTTTGCGTCTACTTGAAAGGAATAGGGCAGGTTCATCCTTTGTTGCATGCTTTTTACGCTCCACTAAATAATCGTTTAAAGCATCGGCGCATGCATCATTAATGTATACATCGCGTTCTTTGTTACCTTTACCAAGCACTCTTATTGAGTCTTCTCTTATATCTGATATGTTGATATTTGCAAGTTCAGACCTTCGTAGGCCACAGTTTAAAAACAGTGTTAAAATACAAAAATCGCGTTCTTTATTCACTCCATCAACATTACTAAGTAGCTTTGTACTTTCATCAAGGGTTAGAAAGCGGGGGAGTGTCTTTCTCAATTTTGGTGAATCAAGATCGGCAACAGGGTTTTTGCTTAATCTATTATTATTTGATTTAAGTGTTAAGTATTTATAAAATGAGCGTATAACAGCTGTTTTTCGTGCCCTTGAGCTTGCAGCAAGTCCATATGTCGAGTGTCTGCTATTTTGTTGTGTCTTTTTATCTCGTGTTAGATACGCAAGATATTCATAAATGTCATTAATTGTTACGGCTTCAACAAATGCGAAATCTATATCCATTATTGATATCTCATTATGTGGAGTGTTCTCCGGTACAAGCTTTTTACTAATTTTTAAAAAACGGAAAAATGAACGCAAGTCAAGAAAATATTCATCAATTGTCTTTTTAGAGTGAACTTTTATTGTCTCATGATAAAACAAAAATTCTCGAATAATTTCAGGCGATTCAGTTCTATAATCCATACTCATCATCCTTAATGTATAGTTGAAATTATGTAAATTATATCATACCTCAACGACAGATGTCTAATTTATGACATATTACAAATCTTATGTGGAATATTTACAAAAATTTTATATGAGATATTTCCAAAAAAGAGAATTATCTGATATAATATTACAGTAAAATATGATATGAAAAAAGAGAGGAAAAATTAATTTATGAAAAAATGGGTCTTAACTGGCGTAATTGTTTTACTTGGAATCATTCTAGCGGCTGCTACAATCACAATTGTTCAACCCGGACATACAGGTGTTCGTGTAATGGCAGGGCAGGTACAGGGAACTACTGGTGAAGGTTTGACTTTTAGAGTTCCTTTTATTGAACAAATTCAACAAATGAATAACAGAACAGTTGGTATGGAAATGACAACTGAAGCTGTTACTCGCGACCTTCAGGCAGTGCGTATGACTTATATCGTTAACTATCAACTCAATCCGGATGCTTCAGCCGAAGTGTTTCGTACAATTGGAATTGCATACGAGTCAATTATACTTAGGCCAATAGTTGAAGAGACTCTGAAAGATATTACAGCACGATATCCAATTGAAAATCTAATAACTGAGCGTGCACGTGTTTCTGCTGATATTACTTCGGCATTACAAGTGGCATTCACAGAGCGTGGATTTACACTTGATAGATTTAATATTGTTGACTTCCATTTTTCTGTTGAATTCGGTAATGCAATTGAACAAGTCCGTATTGCTGAACAAAACGCCCTTAGGGCTGAGCAAGATCTGCAAAGAGTAATGCATGAAGCTGAGGCTGATCGTGAGAGAGCTAGAGCACAAGCAGATGTTCTTCGTTATCAAGCACAAGAACTTACAGATACTAACTTGCTGGCAATGTGGATTGAGAGATGGAACGGTGTTCTTCCAACGTTCATGGGTAGTGATAGTAATGGAATTATGATTAATTTTGATGATATTCAAGGCATGGCACCAAGCGCACCAGCAGCTCCGGCTCCGACACCAGAACCTCCAGCACCAGCTCCAACACCGGAACCAGATTTCGAGGATGTCGATGAAGAGGATGATGATTAAGTATCATTTTTATCATAACAATTGATTAAATATATAAGAGTCGTTTTTATAGCGGCTCTTTTATTAATATATCATTTTGAGGCGAGATATTCATTCTTTCAAACCTTCAATTGAACAAAATGAAAGTTTTGTTCAATTGAAGGTAGTGAAAATATGATAACTTCAACGAATGATGTTATCGATTAGTTATTTTAATTATTATCAATTTTCTAAACTGATATAGATGACAGGATTCCTATTTGAATAGTTGCAATCAAATGAGACGAATATATTTTGCACTACATATAACCAATATCACTTACCCTGAATTATCCCTGCATGCATTATTCCGTAGTATACTTTTAAGAATTCTGTTTCAACATCAACATGATTCTTATACTTAAATGTTGGCATGCTAGAAAGTATTGGAATGGAGTCAAACACTCTTTTGCCTTTCATCAATGAATTAAATTCACACTTTAGCATATCATCATCTATTGCATTAACCAAATAAAATTCATCATCACTTAATTCAGAATTCATAAATCTCTTATATATAAGACTCTGTAAACGTTGCTCAATTTCTTTGTAATCAGGTAAAAATTGTTTGACCGGTCTTGTTATGTCAGATATATAAGATTCGTTTGCATCGTGAATTAAGCACGCAAGTTGTATGCGTGCTGAATATCCTCGATACTTAGCCTCAATTGCACAGTTTATACTATGCTGTGCAATTGAATAAAAATAATCAATATGACCATTAGCTCGACACATTAAGGACAATGAGTGTGCAATGTCCTCAATGTGTATTTGGTGTATATTTGGATTATGTGGCGTAAATTTTTCGCCTCTATATGTTATTATATATTCCATTACTTCACTATAAGATTTATAAGTTTATTTTTCACTACAATTTTGCGCATGATTTCCTTACCTTCAATATAACGAGCTATTTTCTCATCTGAAGTTGCTGCATCTATTACTGTTTCGTCAGTTGAATCAAGTGGTACATTAATCGTACTTCGAAGCTTGCCCATAACTTGTACAGCGATAACTACGTTAGAATCAACGGTTTTACTCTCATCATATTTAGGCCACTCTTGTTCAGATGCACATCCATCAAATCTTTGTAACTCCCATAGCTCCTCTGAAATATGTGGTGCAAATGGAGATAATAACATCAACAATGCTTTTATATCAGCTCTATTGGGAGCTTTATTATAAAAATCATTTACAAGTGACATGAGCGATGCTATTGCAGTATTGAACTTTAGGTTCTCTATGTCACTACCGACTTTCTTAATAGTTCTATGTACAGCCGTTTCGTGTTCAGATGAAAAGCTCGCGTCGTCAAGCGATGCTTCAGGAGATATCGCATCATTGTTCCCAAGATTTGCAATTGTGAGGTTCCACACCCTGTCAAGGAATCTCTTACATCCCTTAACTGATGTTTGCGACCAAGGAGCCGTTTTCTCAAAATCGCCTATAAACATAATATAAAGACGGAGTGTATCTGCTCCATATTCAGCAATAATATCATCAGGATTTAAAACATTACCACGTGACTTACTCATTTTTTGTCCATCTTCGCCTAAAATCATTCCTTGACTTGTACGTTTTGCATAAGGCTCCGATGTGTTAACGACACCAATATCATATAAGAATTTGTGCCAAAAACGAGAATATAATAAATGCAACGTTGTATGTTCCATACCGCCGTTGTACCAATCAACAGGAGTCCAGTAATCCAAGGCTTCTTTTGAAGCAAGCGCATTATTATTTTTTGGATCAGCATATCTTAGATAATACCAACTTGACCCTGCCCACTGTGGCATTGTATCAGTTTCACGTTGTGCCGGTCCATTACACTTCGGACATGTAGTGTTTATCCAGTCAGTTAATGCCGCAAGAGGACTCTCCCCTGTTTCTGTTGTTTGATAATTTTCTATATCGGGAAGAATCAGTGGTAATTCACTTTCAGGAATTGCAACAAAACCACATGTATCACAGTGTACAATGGGAATTGGCTCACCCCAGTATCTTTGTCTAGAGAATACCCAGTCTCTAAGCTTATAATTAATTTTCTCTTCACCTAATTTTTGTTCAACAAGCCAATTTGATATTTTTTCTTTTGCTTCACCAACAGTTAATCCGTCTATAAGCGGTGAATTGACCATAGTACCGGTTTCACAATCTGTATATGCTTCTTTTTTCACATCTCCACCGGAAACAACTTCAATAATAGGTAATCCGAACTTCTTTGCAAACTCCCAGTCACGTGCATCATGACCCGGAACTGCCATAATTGCTCCTGTTCCATAGGTCGCAAGTACATAGTCAGATATAAATATTGGTATTTCCTTATTTGTGACCGGATTTATTGCACGAACACCTTTAACCTCAACGCCTGTTTTTTCTTTTACAAGTTCAGTACGTTCAAAGTCAGATTTTTTAGAAGATGCTAATTGATACGCTTGTATTTCTTCCAGGTTTTCAACATCCCACTTCTGCAGTAGAGCATGTTCAGGTGAAATTACCATATATGTGGCACCGTATAATGTGTCCTGGCGTGTTGTAAAGACATTTATTTCATCACCGGTTGTAGTTTTGAAATGTATCTCTGCTCCGTCTGAACGTCCGACCCAGTTTCGTTGTTGAATCTTAACGCGCTCGACATAATCAACATCATCAAGATCATCTATTAGTCTTTGCGCATATTTCGTAATACGAAGCATCCACTGACTTTTCTCGCGTCTTACGACCTCTGAACCACAACGTTCACAAACACCGTCAACAACCTCTTCATTTGCAAGAACACAATGACATGATGTACACCAGTTTACTGGAATTAAAGCCTTATATGCTAAATCTTTTTCAAAAAACTTTAAAAATATCCATTGAGTCCACTTATAATAATCTGGATCAGTCGTGTCTACACACCTATCCCAATCAAAACTATATCCTAGTCTTTTTAATTGCCTTGTAAAGAGTTTTATTCGTTCACTTGTAATTACTGCTGGATGAATTTTATTTACTATAGCATAATTCTCCGCCGGCAATCCAAACGCATCAAATCCCATAGGGTAAAGAACGTTGTAATTTTCCATTCGCCTTTTTCTTGCAACAACATCCATTGCAGTGAAAGGTCTGGCATGACCTACGTGAAGTCCATCGCCGGATGGATATGGAAATTCAATCAATACATAATATTTTTCTTTATCGCTATCATTCAGTGCAGCAAAAGGCTTTTCAGTCTCCCACTTTTCTTGCCACTTATTTTCTATTTTGGTAAAGTCATATTTCATTGTAATGAAAAATCCTTTCGATATATAGGCAAAAACAACCATGTTTAATACTATGGTTATTTTTGCTTCAGTTCTAAATTATTTATATTCGATACGTATGACACAAATATGCGGATACTATTCATCAATTGTAATAATACTACTGATGTCAATAACTTCTGCATCGCCCCATAGTCGTTCTAGGGTATAAAACTCACGTTCTTCTTGCAAAAATAGATGAATAACAACACAGCCAAAATCAATTAAAACCCAACCGCCTGATCTGTGACCTTCACGACGAAGAGGCATTTCTCCTTGATCTTTTAGATTTCTTTCTACTTCATCTGATAGAGTCTTTAATTGTGTTGTCGAACCTGCCGTACAAATTACAAAGTAATCAGCAAGAACTGTTACATCGGTTGTTCTTAGCATCTTTATGTCTTTAGCTTTTTTGTCATCCAAGGTTGTCACAACACTAGTTGCCATTTCTTTTGGTGTCAACATTAAATATGTTAGTTCCTTTCAATAAAATTTTACCGTATTACTATTTATATTTTAACCTGGACCGCCGCCCCATCCGGTATTGCCACGCCATTCTCCGTCTGTAACGAATAGTCGCCTACTGTTAGCATCGCGTGTAAGTATACTTACGTCTTCAGCTGTTATTTCCCTGTTTAATGGACTTAGCTTTTCATTAATAATTTCAAGCCATTCATCAACAAGAACCCCAACATACGATGTTCCGTTAGCGGTGATAAGCTCATGAGGCATTATTGTGAAATTAATATCTTCGGGATCTAATGATAAAAACTCTCTGCCGAGCCACACTAAATGATTAAGTTGAATGTCCGTTCTCACATTTCCAATAAAAATGTCTGCATAATCTTGAACTGATATTTGATCTCTTCCTGCTATTATCTGACTTGCTAGAACATGCATGAAGTCTTGCTGTGTATTTATTCTACCAATATCTGCATTTGCATATACACGTCTCGTTTTCATAACTGTCAATGCTTGCACACCATTCAATCTTTGCTGCCCTCTATTAACACGAACACCATATTCATACATGTTTGCCGGAACATAAAAATCAATTGGTCCCACAGCATCAATAAGTCTGGTAAATGCTTGGGGAGTGAGTGTAACCCAGAAGTCAACATTGAATCCTAGGAGATCACTAAAATGTTCGACTGTTGCTTGCATTGCAGTTTCTTCTGTATTATCATCATTTCTAAATCTATGTCGCATATTTGCCATTATTGAGTTTGCTTTTCTCAGGTTCCAGCTTACATTTACAAGAGTATCTCGTGGTATGCTAACAACCTCCAATGTTGACTCGACGGAATCAAATGTCGCAACCATTATAACATCAGTATTTGAATAGTGATCAATTCCAAGAACAAGGAATGTAAATATGTCCGAGTTTCTTTCTTCAACAGGCGCTAATCTTGCCCCTCTTTCGCCTACTCGCTCTTCAGCAATAGTTATAACTTCTTCAGGATTATCAGGATTAACAACAACTGTATTATCAACTTCATCATCTATGTGCACTGCTAAAACGTTTACGTCAGGTCTAAAGAAGAATTCATAAAATGGTTCAATTTGCCATCTTACAATAGCTAAAGCAGAACCGCCAAGAACAAACACCAAGCATATAAATATTATGAGAATACGTAAAAACTTTTGCATTCCCGATAAGCTTCTTCTATTGCGTCTTCCTCCTGCTTGTGCTCTTTCGGGCGATATTGTACTGTTTCTCGGAGCACTTCTATTGTTTGATGTGCGTTGATTTTGCATATGTCTTCCGCTGCTATTGCCTATGAGTTTCATTAAATTAAGTATTCCTTTCCCTACTCGTGAAGAGAAATAATGTTCTTATAATCATTAATCGCTTCGATTGTTGCAATGTTTGGTGGGATATTACGCGATTTCAAATCACTTACCGTCATCTCTAATCCTAATAACATTGCTTCATTAATATTTTTATACGCAAGTTTTCTAAGCTGATCAACTTCGGGAAAACTGCGTGTTTCTTCAATATAATCTGCAATATAAATTATTTTTTCCAGCATTGTCATGTCAGCTTTACCGGTTGTATGCCATTTTATTGCTTCTGCAACGTGGTCCGATACACCATATTCTGACTGTGCAATTAACGCTCCGGTTATTGAGTGAAGTAGTTTTTCTTCATTTTTTCCGAATTCATTAATTGTTGGACCATGCTCTGAAATTATACACAAATTCTCAGAAAAATCAAGTTTCTTTGTTATATCATGGAGTATTGCAGCTTCTCCTGCGTCATCAGCATCGACTCCCCAGTATTCTGCCAGACGACGAGCTTCTTTTTCACATGCAACTACATGTGGAATTCGAAGTGGATCAAGCATCGAGTACGCTTGTTGTCTAAGCCAGTCCCAATCAGGTTTTGCATTATATAGTTTATTTTTTATTATTAATGCATAATTTGAATCTTCAATATATTCTCTGCCTTTCCTTTGCGATAGCATTTCGCGTAACTCAGATGATGATATAGGTATCACACTACGTGGAAGCTCGACAGCAGTGACTTCTTCTAGGAGTCTCTTACTATCTTTCCAAATATCAAGAGTATTGTACATATCAGTCCCGACAAGCAGAAATAACTTATCATTTGGATATTCAACTCTTATTTTATTAACGGTATCAATCGTATAGTTATTCTCATGGCTATAAATTTCAAGCTCCGAGATTATAATATGCCCATTATTATAATCAAATTCAGAATTGAATGCATTGTTTGTCATTTGTAAACGTAATTCAGACTTTGGTGTATTTTCAGGTAATGCTTTGTGTGGTGGAGTGCCTGTAGGGATAACAATCAGGATATCTAAGTTGCATTGTTGGAATGCTGCTTTTGAAGCATTAACGTGACCTATATGTGGTGGGTTGAATGAGCCACCGAAAATTCCTATTCTCATACACATTCACCGCTTGCTTTGCTTAACCTCAGCAATTCAACAAAATTGTTAAGCGCCTTGCCTCTATGGGAAATTGCATTTTTTTCATCAGATGAAAGCTCTGCCATTGTTTTTTTATAACCATCAGGAATAAAAATTGGGTCATATCCAAAGCCACTCTCTCCGATAGGTATAGTTGCTATAGAACCATTGCACTCCCCTGTTGCAATTAATTCTTTGCCTGATGGAAACACACACACAATATTACAGACGAATTTCGCGCTCTTTTGTTCCATGTTTTTCATATTTTCAAGCAGATACTCGTATCGCTCTTTTGCAGTTAAGTTTTCACCACCATATGAGCTAGTATATACACCGGGTTCACCATTTAGTGCATCAACAACTAAACCGGAATCATCAGCAATTGAGGGCATATTTGACAATTTGCATATTGCAATAGCTTTTAGCCGGGCATTTTCCGCAAATGTTGTACCGGTTTCTTCAATCTCTATATCGATATCAAGTTCGTCACGAGTAACAACTTCGATTCCTAATGAAGAGAGAATATTACGCATTTCTTCAATCTTGCCTTTATTGGCGGTCGCAAGTGCAAATTTCATTACAATAAACATCCCTTTCATATTCTATAGCTATAAACAGAATTGCTATCATTATGATAGTATTGCTTCAGCAAACTCATTTCCGTTGAAATCAATTAAATCATCAGGTTTTTCACCAACACCTACTAGTTTTACTGGTACATTTAACTCATCGACAATTGCAATGACGATTCCACCTTTTGCCGTACCATCCAGCTTTGTTAATACGATGCCGGATATGTCAGTTGCTTCTTTAAATTGACGTGCTTGAATCAACCCATTTTGTCCTGTAGTTGCGTCTATTACAAGTAATGTTTCCATACATGCATCAGGCAGTTCACGTTTTATTATTCTATAAATTTTTTCAAGTTCATTCATTAAGTTCGACTTGTTGTGTAGTCGACCGGCAGTATCACAAATTATAATGTCTGTTCCACGTGCTTTTGCTGCGCTAATTGCATCAAATACAACAGACGCAGGGTCAGCACCTTCATCACGTCTTACAATTTCTGCTCCAGCACGGTCTGCCCATACTGAAAGTTGCTCTCCTGCTGCAGCACGAAAAGTGTCGCCTGCGCAGAGTAATACTTTCTTACCTTGCTTCACATATCGTAATGCAAGTTTACCAATTGTCGTTGTTTTGCCCACACCATTGACTCCAATAACCAATATTACTGATGGTGTGGTTTCAAGTGTAATTGTTGTATCTGCTTTAGCAAGACGTTCAGATAGTATTTGTGCGAGTGCACTCTTTATTTCATCTGCACCTCTTAAACCTTCTTTGATAACTATTTCACGTAACATGTCAACAGTTGATATGGCAGATTCAGCGCCAATATCAGCCATTATTAGTGTTTCTTCAAGTTCATCATAAAAATCATCGTCCGCACCCGTAAAGGATGCGAACAATGCTCCGATTTGTTTAGATGTTTTTTTGAGACCCTCTTGTAATTTACTAAAAAATTTCATTAAATGACCATACCTTCTCTTTCACGAGCTTGGTTATTTTCAACCTCTATACTCTTACTTTATTATTTTTCATATGTTTTTCGGCATCTTCCAAGTCTAAGCTAAGTAGGCTTGATACACCATGTTCTTGCATTGTGACACCATATAATACATCAGCTTCTTCCATTGTGCCTCTCTTATGAGATATTACAATCATTTGCGTTCTATCTGACATACGTCGCATGTAATCAGCAAAGCGTAGTGCATTAGCATCATCAAGTGCTGCGTCAATCTCATCCATAACAACAAATGGTGGTGGGCGTACGCCAAGTATTGCAAAATAGATTGCAATAGCTACAAATGCTTTTTCGCCACCGGATAACAAAGAAATTGTTTTCAAAGACTTCCCTGGTGGTTGAACTTGAATATCAATACCACTATTTAACACATCTTCAGGTTCTTCAAGGACAAGTGACGCTCGACCACCACCAAATAAATCTTTAAATGTACGTTGGAAACCTTCATTTATTTTTTCAAACTCACGTGTAAATATTGTACGCATTTCTGCAGTAATCTTTTCTATAATGCCAATCAATTCATATTTTGCCTTTTCAACGTCATCACGTTGGGATGTAAGGAATTCATACCTTGTGCTTACACGATCGTATTCATCAATTGCACCAATATTTGGATTACCTAAATCTGACACTTCACGCTTAATTGCACTTATTCTCTTCTGTGCAGTTTTAACACTTTCAATTGGCGCACCTGCATTTGCTGCAGCTGATCTTGAAAGTTCATATTGATCCCAAAGCTTATCAATGATTTGCTTTTCTTCCATTTCAATACTTTGTTTTCTCTGTTCAAGTCTTGCACATTCGTTTTGGAGAAGAATTTGCTCTTCATTTTTGTCTTTTATTGCTTTATTAAGAGAGTTTCGTTTTTCCTCAATCTCAAATTTCTTATCGTTTAGTTTAGATAAACGAGCTTTGTGAGACTCTATCTCATCCAGGACTCTTGCTGCTCTACGTTCATTATCTGCTATTTCAGATAAGATGTGATCATTTTTCGTTTTCAATCCATCAATTGTTTCCATCTGACGCTCACGACTACTGAACATTTGATTACGTAGCTCAGTAAGCTCGCTCACTGCCTTAGATAATGAATCTGCTTCTGCATCTAGGGCTGCAGTTTCAGCACGTAGTTCTGCAATAACAGAATTAACTCGTTCACGTTCTTGGGCAAGCGCCTCATGACCACGAATTGCAGTTTCAATCTCTTCTTTTAATTCGGTAATTTGCGTTTCAACATCAACAATTTGTTTTTTCAATAAGTCTGTTTTCTCAAGGTTTTGCTCAATTCTATTTTCAATTGAAGTAATTTCGCCTTCAAATGATTTGATATTTTCCTTAAGTGTATCAAGCAATATAACATGATGAGATTCTTCCAATTCTCTCTTCATGACTTTTTCTTTCGTAGTTTGCAATTCTGTTTTAGCTGTGCTTAACTCGTATTCTGCTGCAGTCCTTTCACGAACGCATTCTGCGTGCTCACGCTGTGCATTTGCCAAACTGTCACTACATGAACTGATACGTCCGCTAAGTTGCTCAAGCTCATTGGCACGAGAAAGCATACCAGCAGTATTAGCCGCTGAACCACCAGTCATCGAGCCGCCGGCATTCATGACTTGCCCATCCAGTGTTACGATTTTATAACGATGTTTATGCTTTTTAGCGAGCTTGACAGCATTATTCAAATCATCAGCAATAATTACACGTCCAAGCAGTCTTGCATATATTCCTTCATATTTTGAATCGAAATCAACAAGATTAATTGCCAGACCCTCAAATCCGTTGTCATTACTGAATTCATTTTCATTCAGCACATTACCTTGTACTGTTGATATGGGAAGAAAAGTAGCTCTACCGCCATCTCTGCGTTTCAAATAATTTATTGCCGCCTTGCCATCTTCTTCGGTTTCAACAATAATGTTCTGCATAGCATGACCAAGCGCAGTCTCAATAGCTATGGCATATTCTTCATTTGTTTTTATTAAACTACCGACAGTACCGTGAATATTTCTCAATGAACCACGTGAACGCTCTTGCATAACAAGTTTTACAGATTTTGAATATCCTTGATATTCTCTTTCCATTTCTGTTAGCAGTGCTTTTCTGGATTCGAGTGTTTTTAGGTCGAAAGTTAGACGTTCAACTGTCTCCCCTACTTTCTCAGCTTTTTTAATACGATTCTCAGCTTTGATTGTAAGACCTTTTAGTACATTTTCTAATGATTCGGCTTCATCTCTTGCTTTTTGTAATTTTTTTACACAATACGCATGTTCTTCTTCTTGTTTTTTGAGATCATCTTTAGCACCGGCAAGCTCCTGTTTGACGGATTCGTCCATGTCGAAAAGTTCTTGTGCTTGGGATGCAAGAGCAGAAAGTTCAGATTTTTTATCACTGTGTGATATTTGTAATTCATTTTCATTCTTTAGAAGTTCAGTTTGTGTTGCTGAAGATTCACCTGTAGTGTTTGAGATATCTTGGAGTTCTGTTACCAGAGCATTCATCTTATTTTCTTTTTGAGATTTTTCTTCCGCAATAACTTCAAGCCTATCTTCACGGTCACGAATTTGTGAGCCAACACCACCTTCACGTTCGTCTTGGCTCTGCAATTCTTGACCAATATTTTCAATTTGGTCATTGTTACCTTTAAGTTGGGATTTTAATACGGCAATTGAGCTTTCAATATCACTGTGTTTTCCTTCAGACGCAGATACCAACTCACGGATAGATTCAGCTTCAACATCACTGTCTCGGGTTAGTTCTGATAATGATTCAGAATCATCGAAGAATGAGTTTAAATCCAAAGTTACTGCGTCTAATGAGCGTGTTGCGGTGATATGGTCCATCTCTGCCTTTTCAGAGCGAGTTGATAGACCTTCTAACTCTTTTAACCACATAGATATTTCAAGACCACGCTGTTCATCTCTCAAAAGCAAATACTTCTTTGCTATTTCAGCTTGCTCACGCAATGGACCGACTTGTAGCTCCAATTCTGAAATTTTGTCACCAATTCTAAGTAAATTCTCTTCTGTTTGCTGAAGTTTTCTTTCAGACTCATCTTTTCTGTGACGATAACGCGAAATACCCGCTGCTTCTTCAAAGATTTCACGTCTGTCTTTACTTTTTGTTGATAAAATCTCACCAATTCTGCCTTGACCAATTATACAGTAACCTTCACGACCAAGTCCTGTATCCATTAAAAGGTCATTCATGTCTTTCAATCTGACCAGTGATTGATTTATATAATATTCACTTTCGCCGGAGCGATAGTATCTTCTTGTAAGCATAACTTCAGAAGTATCGACTTGTAATCGACCTTCTGAATTATCCAATATTAATGAAACTTCGGCGAAACTTTTTTGAGAACGCCTTTGAGTTCCCCCAAAAATAACGTCCTCCATTTTTCCGCCACGCAGGGTTTTTGTAGACTGCTCGCCCATAACCCATAGAATGGCATCAGATATATTAGATTTACCACTTCCATTTGGTCCAACGATGCCTGTTATAGGTTTATCAAAAGTAAGGCGGGTTGAATTAGGAAATGACTTAAATCCTTGTATTTCTAGAGATTTTAGATACAGAATAAACACCAGCTTTCAATTGTCATACCAAGCACCTATTTTGTTAGTGTTTGGTATTATACTGAACACCGATAGAAGAGTAGATAAGATTTTCGAGAATATTATTCGGCTGGTGAGGCGGACGACGCGACCTTACTATCGTAAGGCAAGGAGGACAACGATGCCAGACGGAAAATATTACGAAAAGATGTCTGCTGTTCTATTGGTGCTTAGTATTAATATTCAGCTAACATTATACTCCGAATACGCATACATATCAATAGATATTTCAACAAAATCACCATATTTAGTAATAATCAACAGAATCGTGACTATATATAGAAAATATTAGTGTGCACAGATAATGTACACACTAATATTACAATCATATATTTATAGGAAAATCAGAGTTTCGCTAATGTTTGAAAGTTTTCTTTCATACTGGGATAGAGGTCACGGAAAAGCTTATAATATGGTGCATACTCATTAGTATTCTTTGCAATTGGCAATTGCGGATCATTAACCTTAATAATGCGCTTACATGCTTCTGGAATGCTCGGATATAGACCTGCTCCAACTCCGGCTAGTATCGCTGCGCCAAGTGCCGGACCTTCCCTATTTTGGATTGTAACTACAGGTAGTTCAAAAATATCCGCAATCATTTGACGCCAAAGTGGACTTGTGCCACCACCACCGGTAGCATATATCTCATTAAATTCAATACCCATTGCACGATGGAAATCTAAACATTGCTTTTGCGCATATATAACACCCTCCATAACGCTGCGTAACATGTCATATTTTGTATGGATTGCAGAGAGACCAAAGAATACTCCACGTGCATTTGGATCAAGAATCGGGCTACGTTCTCCCATTAAGTATGGTAAGAAAATCAGACGATTGGCACCAATTGGAATGCGTTCAGCTTGCTCAGTCATGATTGTATATGGATCTTTGCCAAGTCCTTTTGCCGTATCCATTTCTGCTTGGAAAAAGTTGTTACGAAGCCATTGCAGAGACATTCCGGCAGCTAATGTACAGCCAAACACCGCCCATGAATCAGGAACAGCTGTACAAAATGTATTAATGCGACCATCGGCGTCTATTGCAACACTATCGGTATGCGCATAGAGTACACCGGATGTGCCAATTGTGATAAATGCTTTTCCTTTTTCAACAACACCTGTTCCGACTGCTGCTGCTGCATTATCACCACCACCATATACAACAGGCGTTCCTTCGGTAAGCCCTGTTAAAGCAGCTGCTTCTGCGGTAACAGCACCTGCAATATCAGATGATTCGCCAACATCAGGAAGTAATTCACTATCAATATCAAGTGCCTTCAAAACTTCATCAGACCAAATGCGCTCATGTATATCAAGCATATTCATACCGGAGGCATCACTTACTTCCATTCCAAATTTGCCTGTCAATTTATAACGGATATAGTCTTTCGGCAAAAGTATATGTCTGCAACGTTTGTAATTCTCAGGTTCATGATTTCGAACCCATAGTATTTTTCCGGCAGTAAAGCTTGTCACTGCCTGGTTGGCAGTTATATCAACCAAGTGCGATTCTCCGACTCGCCTGGTAATTTCTGCACATTCATCAGCAGTACGACCGTCACACCAAATGATACTATTACGAATTACATTGCCATCCTCATCAAGCATCACAAGACCATGCATTTGTCCGGAAAAACCGATTCCTGCTACATCCTTCGGATTCACACCGGAATCAGAAAAAACTTTCTTTACTGTCGAAATGCAAGCATTCCACCAATCTGCTGGGTCTTGTTCAGCCCATCCATTATTAGGCTGATAGAGTGGATACTCTTCAGTTGCCGAGCAAATAGCAATACCATCTTCACTGAACAACACTGTTTTCGTTCCGGACGTACCAAGGTCAATGCCAATTAGATATTTCATTTGATGTACCACCTTACTTATTTTGTTTATTGGAGTTGAGAAAGTGTGCTCGTGCACATTTTAATATAAACACTTTGACAGATTTTTGTATCTGCTGTATGCTAAAGAAAATTACTAAGGAAAGTATAAATTTGCTCAAGCGCTTACCATTATACTCCATGTAAATATATATTTGCAATGGGCTCAACAAAATTAATCAGAAAGAGGTTGTAATATCATGACTGATTTGTTAGTGAATCTATATAATATGCCAAAAATAGACATAGACACTCAGCTAGGTAATGACAAAATCATTATCAAGCGAGCTATGCCCTTTGATAAGCGTAAAATAACTGATTTTGTAAATATGCATTTTGATACTAATGAAGGATGGGCATACGAATGCGAAAAAGCAATTTTCAACAATCCTTCTTCCTGTTTCATAGCCGTCAAAGATTGTGAAATAATCGGCTTTGCATGTTATGATTCTACTGCACTAGGCTTTTTTGGACCGACCGGTGTTTCTCCGCAATTACGTGGAAAAGGTATAGGAAAGGCACTACTCGGCAAGTGCCTGGAGGCAATGAAAGAAAAAGGATATGGGTATGCAATAATTGGTTATGTAGGTGACGCCATAGATTTCTATCAAAAAACCGTTAATGCGGTAGTTATCGAAAACTCTACCACTGATAAAACTGTGTTTAAGAATTTGGTTTTTGGGAAGTAGTAAACCAATTATATAATAATGTATTCATTTTAATTGTAGAATTTTCTCGATAATTCAGCTTGATTGTCATTTTGACCACCATCCATTTTCACTCAATTTTTGTGTGATTTTTTCGATTTATCGCTCATTTTTTGCGTTGTTCGGCAATTTATTCACTCATTTTTCAGTGATATGTGCTTGCTTCTCCAATTCTTATAAGGTATAATTAACTAAACAATGTTACCCACAGGAGGCATTACAATGCTTTATTTGAGTCGTAAGGTTGATACATTCCTCATTGATTGGAAAAGCAACCCTGATAGAAAACCACTTGTTGTCAAAGGCGCACGTCAAGTCGGGAAAACTGAATCTATAAACAAATTTGCTTCGGACAATTATAAAAACATAATTTACATCAACTTTGTTGAAGAGCCTAAATACAAAACCATTACAGCAGACGGTTATAAGGCAGAAAATATTGTAAAAAACATTTCCCGTATTGACCCATCAAAAATATTCACCTCCGATAAAACTATCATAATATTTGATGAGCTACAAGAGTTTCCCGAAATATCTACATCACTCAAATTTTTTAGTATTGATGGTCGGTTTGATGTGATATGTAGCGGTTCAATGCTCGGCATAAACTATCGAAGAATTGAAAGCAACAGTGTTGGTTATAAAACAGATTACGAAATGAAATCTCTCGATTTTGAGGAGTTTTTGTGGGCACGAGGTTATGACAACTCATTTATCACTGATATGCTTGATTACATGATAAAATTGATGCCATTTAATGATGCCCTACTATCAACTTGCAACTCGTTATTTCTTGACTATTGCATACTTGGTGGTATGCCGGCAGTTGTTAGGGAGTATATCGTGAAAGGCACTTTTGAAGGTTCGTTAGATATCCAAAGACAGCTGATTGCCGACTACAAGGAGGATATACGAAAATACGCGATAGGTCTAGACCAAACTCGCATACAAAATGTATTCAATCAAATTCCACCTCAACTTGCAAAAGATAATAAAAAATTTCAGATTTCAAAAGTTACATCAGGAGCTCGTTTCAAAGATTATCGGGGTTGCATAGAATGGCTAAGTGATGCTGGTATGATAAATCTTTGCTACTGCCTAAATTTCCCGGAGCTTCCGCTTAAAGGAAATTACGATGATACGAAATATAAAATTTATTTCGCTGATAATGGCTTGCTTGTGGCAATGCTTGATGAAGAGGCGCAGGACGACCTTAGAGCAAATAAGAACCTTGGTGTATATAAGGGTGCATTATTCGAAAACATCGTAGGTGAAGCGTTAGCAAAATGTGGTTACGGATTATATTATTATAAACGTGATGATTCGACGCTTGAGCAAGATTTTTTTATCAGAACCGCTTCAGAATTAATTCCTGTCGAGGTGAAGGCAAAAAGTAGTAAATCAAAGTCACTAAGTACGCTGATTAGAAGCGAAAAATATTCTGACATAAGGTACGGGATTAAGCTTACTGGTGGTAACATAGGCTTTAGTGATAGCATCTACACTTTTCCATACTTTTGCGCATTCTTATTAAAACGATATATTTCTGAATAGCTGTGTGGATGAGCACCAAGTCCACACTATGTGGAAAATATATCAGTTTTCATTACCATAAACAAAGTGCTAAACACCCCGATTGCATTAATCAATCAGGGTGTTTAGTCTTGTCAGCTTATCTACATTTTAAGTTTAAACTTCTGTTACTTTCGTTAAATATGCCACTGTGCCTTTTAAAACCACAATTACTCCGCAGGAAGTTGCACTATGGCATTGCGATTGATGTTCAATGGATTTTGCCCCTCAACATCACCTAGATCATAGAAAGTAACACCTGCACGGATTTCGAATCTGCCGTCATTAATGATTGTTCCATTGTTTGCAATGGTTGAGTTTGTTACGTTCTCTACCCATCCAGCATTGAAGAGTGTGCCGGTTGGTGCAACCGTTATCGTGCCGCCGCCGGTTCCACCCTGATTGTTTATCCTGCCACCATCTAATACCACAACTCTGCCTTTAATAATAAGCTCGGCATCACGTTGTATGTTTAGAGTGCTGGCTACGAACAACGTTGTGCCCTCAGGTACTACGAGTGGACTGTGTTGTGCAAAAATACCTAGATTGTTCGGAGTTTGCAAAATGACATCATAACCTTGTTCCAGAAGTGCATTCAAATTTCTCGGATTTGTTCCATCAAAAGTGTCTGCAAGTTCAAGTGATGAATCTATTTCAACATCCATCACAGCTATGCCGTATACACTTGGATCTACGGTTGATGTAGCTCTGATTCTCAGTCTCTGTGCAGTCTCAAAAGGCGCAACTGTGAGAACTCCATCTTCTGAAATACTTGTACCACTCACACCACCTTCAACAGTCCACTTAACGCTCTGAGCCGGGCTTCCATTTCCGAAAACACCAGCGACGAATGATCTGTCGTAGCCCGCTTGCAAAGAATCTGTACTCGCAGGAGTAATCCTGACAAGATTGACACTTTGTGTAGGTGGTGTAACCGGATCATAACCAAGGAATTGAGCAGGAAACGCCACTGCGTAGTAAGCCATTTTTGGATTTGGTTGCCCAGCAACATCAGCATACCATAGTAGAGGAGCAAGTGCTGCTCTCCAGCTATTATTATCACGTAAGCCCCAGAATGTCACACGGTCGACAATGTCTGCATTCTCTTTTAATACCATAAATATTTCTGCAAATTTTTGAGCCTGAATAGCCTCTATGTATCTACCAAAGTTGGCTGGTGGCGGCTCATCAATCGGAAGACCGAAGCGTGTTCTCCAGTAAGTTGTATCACCTTGGGTATTATCAAGCCATGACGGTTGCCAGTGTCTTAGTTGAGGTGCTCCAAAATGACCTCCACCCTGTGCGCCATATGGGAAATGAACGAATAAGTCAAGCTCGCTAATATGAACTCTCACGTCAATTTCGCGCAATATCTCTAAAGCTCTCTGCACGCCACGTTGCGGGTCGCGCGCAGGAGTATCTTGTAGGTACCAGTGACCTTGCATTCCAACAACTTCAATCAACTGACGTGGATCGGGACCTCCAAAGAACTCATAGTTTGGTTGTTCGTAGGCATATCTTGCATTAATCTCAGAAACCATCTGAGCAACCATAAGAGCCTTACCTTCTTCATATATGTTGAAGTCGTTGTACACCAGTACAGTATCGGAGTATCTGCGGGCAAATACAAAGGAGTAATATACAAAATCTGCTCCACTTTCACCGGCTTCTAAATCAGCGCCATTGGCAAATGCATCGTACCAATGGAATCTATTTGCCATAGCAGCACCGCCGACATGACCGGGATTACCGCTTCCGGGTGCATTTTCCCATCCGCGAACTGTCTGAGTGCTCTTACGCAAAAAGCGCTTCCATGTTCCGGGTGTGTTCGCATCTTCTTCGCTGACGTATGGAATCTCGTTTATGAACGCCTCATTGATGACATCCCATGCACTAAATATTCTCTGACCAGCTCTTGCGCTTTCCGGCGGGAACACATGTTGGTCAAAGTGCTGGAGTACAGTACGGATGTAGTTTTCCATAGTCACCATAGCCTGTTCTCTCGTACTTGCGGGACCTGGGTGATGAAGATTTTGCGACTGGCCATGCCATATAAGCACATGACCCACTACGTCAACATCATTTGCAATCGCATAGTTGACAAGAGCGTTACTGGTCGCATTATTGAGTGTCCATGCGCCGGCTGCATTTTGAAGGAAGCTTGGTTTATGGTGATTTTCAGCAGTTACCGTGTTAAAGTGTTGCCTTGCCCATGCACTTCCCGGAACGATTTGTGAGTTGACATTTCCAATTTGGAAAAACTCACTGTATTGCTCGGCTAATGAGAAAAGTGGGTCATCAGCCGCTGTTCTTATGGAATCAGGAACTACTTGAGTCAAGTTGTTCATCGTGCCCGGACCTGTTGGTGTAAGGGTATGGAGTAAGCCCCAATCGATTCCCGGCACATCAAGAGATGCTACAGGAGCTCCAACCAGTCCAACCGTTGCTTGTGAACCTTGCGGAAGCACTACCTCAATTTGCGTGGCAAGTGTCATATAGAGTATTTGACTCAATCTTACTGTGTGTACGCTTTCACCTTGCGGCAAATTGACTGTTACGTCTGTCGCAAGTAGTGGAATTGCTTGATAATGGTCAAAGTAGTGACCAATCTCATTTGTCATGAGAGTTATGCCGCCCGGTATACCTGTTGCATTCGGCATATCAGTTGAATTGTACGGTGGTATATATCTTACCGCCAGCACACGAATTTGTGCTCCTTCGACAGCAGCACTACTGTTGAGTGTTAATGTTAGCCTGTTTGCTCCGCCTACATTGAGTCCATTTACTGTTGCAGAACTGAAATTGAAATCACCATCGAATACAACAGATGCATCATCTGACAATTCACTGGTAGCCAGTGACGCCATGGGTAACAGCGTCAATGACATTACAATAACAAGAAATATACATATGATTCTCTTTTTCATGCGAGTCCTCCAAAAATGATTAATTTTCCGCTTTTGTTCGGGAGTTGCGGTTCTCCACTTTTGACCACCCCGCCACTTCGTGCCACCCATCCAAGGAGGGAAATAATGAACGATTCTAGCCAATTCCCCTTCCATCGGATGGGTGCCTGCCGCAGGCGGGCGGGGTGGTTTGTGTCGCGGACTTTTACACGAAATGTTCGTTCAACTACTCGTCTTCCCTTTCACCGACCTCTTCATCATCGCCTTCACCTTCGCTATAGTCTTCGTCATCATTATCGCCTTCATAAGATTCAACATCCACAATAAGCGGCGCATTAATTACGTTGGCATTGCGATTGATGTTTAATAGATTTTGCCCCTCAACATGACCATAATCATAGAAAGTAACATCTGCACGCACCTCAAACCTGCCGTTGTTGACAATTGTTCCATTGTTTGCAAGTGTAGAACGCGACACGTTTTCGACATGTCCATAGTTCATAAGGGTACCAGTTTCCGCAATCGTTATCGTACCGCCCGTACCTGAACCTTGATTGTTTATTCTGCCACCTTCAAGCACTAAGACAGTACCTTTGATTACAAGCTCGGCTTCGCGCTCTATATTTAGTGTGGTAGCTACGATTAATGTTCTTCCTTGAGGTACTACAAACTCACTGTGAGCTGCAAAAATACCCAAGTTGCCTCGTGTCTCCAATATAACATTGTTATCCTCTAGAAGTATTCCTAGATTTCGAGGATTTGGTCCATCAAATCTAACTGTGGGTACTGCAAAGAGGGTCAGGTTTTCTGAAGCTGGTCCAAAAGTAAACGGAATTGTAAGCTCTTCATCAATAAACCATGTCGCGTGTAAAGGAGTTTCAGGTACCGTAATATCATATCCGGAGCGTAGGTTTAATTCTGACTGTCTAACAGGACCATCAGGACCAATTACGTAAAACTCTATGTCATAGAAAATGGGCTTTGTAACGATGTCGCCATAGCGAATCCCGCCTGCAACATTACCCTGGGTCAACCAGATACGTCCGAATACGCGGGGGTCACCTGTTGCGCCGCGAACATCGCCGAATGCCATATTTTCATTACGGAATGGACGTTCAGTTGTTCCTAAAGGCTCAGGATCGTGTGAACTTGGGCTAATACGCAACCATGTATCGCCACCATCCAGAGAGCGATATGCACCCCATCCGGTTCCGGGATCGCCATATACAGGTAATGTTCTACCGTATGCATAGATAGCTCCATTTATATCGGCTCTACCGCCCTCTTCACCGACAGGTCCAAGTCCAAACCCGGCGCGTCCGTTTGTCCCGGATTGCATACCAAATGCAGCGGTATTTATGACGTTTGGTACGATATTGGTCGCTGTCACATGAAGTGTGTCTATATCTATGCTGAGTTCCCAGAAGCCATTGGCATCCACATACAATTTATACGGTACGCCTACTTGACCACGGATTGCACGTCCGGCATTTATACCGGTTTGTGTTCCGGCAAATGGGAAGCCACCAGTTACAGTTGCAGGTCTGAATGTTGCACCAGCATCACGGCTGACAAAGAGTCCTGTACTTGTAAAGCCATAGAATACATTTTGATCAACACGATCTGCAACTACTCTGATTTGAGTTGTGGCTCCGATTAGTGTATCTCCGGTTGCTGTACTGTAAACTCTGATTGGTTCCCATCTTTGACCGAATGTCAGCAGGTCGCCGTTAACAGCTACAGTTCTGATTGTATTTTGTGCTTGCATTGCAGTGCCAATACCCCAGATAATGGTTTGAGCATCTGCACCAATTGCAACATGACCGATAGGATTACTTCCCGGTGATGCAGCAGTCGGCTTCGTGCCTGTGATAGCATTTTGTACATTTACAGGTAGTTCATCCCAGTTGGTGGACTGACCAAGCAAAGCATATCCGGGAGGATGTTCTTCCCATGTTGCACCATTTGGTACAGTAGCTCTAATTCTATCATAGCCATCTGGCAGGTTGTGCCATACATGACCACCATCAAAGCTGATAATCGGACCACCTTTGAACATAAAGTGCCAGTCGCTTCGCGCTGTTGACACGATAATTTCCGGGAAGGCATCCGGGAAATCTGTGTTATCGCCGGAAATTCCACGATATGTGATTGCGTATATTGTGTAATTTCTTTCTGGATCATTCGGGTCGTGGTGTGCCGGTCTCGGAGGCAGGAAGCGTGGATCTGTGTTGTTAGTATGCTCCAACCAGTCAAATGATGAGCCTGACCCTGTAAACAAATCATTCCACTTTGGCGGAATCCATTGAGCGTAGCTCCAGCCATTAAATGGTTTATGATCTGTGCCCTGGAACGCCCAACCTGGATAGTCCCAAGTGTTTGATATTACAATATTTCTTCCTGATGGAGGGCTGTATAGAGCAGAATGCTTTTGAACTGTCATAAAGAGTCCGGGGGCAACTTCCCATCTGACCATCTGTGACATACAATCGATGAGTCCGCCGCTTGGACCTGGCTCTCTGCTTCTGTTATGAGCATACAAGAAATGCTCATAGTTTGCCAATGGACGTGTGCCTTGCACATTGCGATCTGTGATTGTGAATATACCTCTCTGTGCTTCCGCTACTGTGAGTCCTTGCGCTATTCTGGCATTGGGAATTGCTGTACCTTCGCGCATAGCAATCTCATCAAGGGCGGTCAGATTGTAGGTCACATATGTACCAAGACCTGAGTTAAAGAACATATTGTTTGGAAAATGCGGATTAATTTGTGGACCAAAGTTCCAGTGCAACCAAGTCCAAGGCTCCCACCAGAATTCTGTTGCAATCATTGTGTCCATATCTCTGTTGTTTGCGTGTGGACCATTAACTGCGGGCATCGCATAAGGTGCCCACTCACTGAAAGCGAGATCGCCGAACATTTCAAAACCACCAAGGATCGGGAACCATGTTTCGCCATAGTCAAGGGAGCGGAACATAGCTTCATGTCCACGGTGTGAAGTTAGCGGGTTAATGGTATATGGATCAGTGTTGTGCGTGCCAACAACCACTGCGCCTGTTGTTTTACAGATTGTCAATGCTGCAAAGCCAACACCGGCATGCCAATGTTGCATACCTGCTGCCGGTGCCCTTGACATATCAATAGGCGTACCATGGAACATTTGAGGTGTGATATTCACGCCATTAGTTGTCAAGCCGCCATCACCATCGTCCTGACCAATCAGTACACCTGCACTGTTCATTTTCCAGCGGAAAACTGCACCGTCGCCGCGTTGGCCATCGTTGAGTCCTGCAGTAGCGGAGTTCGGGCATGAGAAAGTGACGATTATGTAGCGGTCACCTGCTTCATTTATCGGAGGAGTTATATCTGCATTTGCTGGGAAATAGTGTGTGTTCGCAGCTCTACGCAACGGTTTACCAGGCAGTATTTGCCATGTGTCGCCGCCGTCATTTGTATACCAAACATTTGAATTATCTACTGTAGGCGTGCTGTTAGGAACAGCTCCAACCAAGCGAATATCGGTATTGTTGTTGTCAAATACAACAAAGTTGTAAACCGTCGCCCCACCGAAATTTTCGCTGATATTTACAAAAGGTCCGGTTCTACCATAGGAGTCTACAGTAGTTTCGCGTATACCCAGTTGACTCACCATATATAGGGTAGATGGACCGAAGTCAGCAGGATTTCTTGATCCCGGAGGACCTGATATCTGATTAGGAATTGCAACAACATTGTTACCACCGTTACCACGAAGGTTTCCGGCATTTCCGGCCATATTCAGTCCGGTTGCAGTTGTTGCTGTAACCCAGGTTTCACCGCGATCCATAGATACTTGGAAATTGCCCTGATGTGCAAGGAATACCCAGTCTTCACGACCTGGTGTCGGATCAACACCCAATCCGCGTGATTGACCGGCACCCTGTGTTCCCGGAGTTATCCATTGAGTGATGTCATGCCACATACCACCAATTGGATTACCATCGCCATCAAACTCGAATTCGAATCTCCATGCGCCGCCAACATCGGTTTGTGCATAGAGTATACCGGGCTGCGTTGGATGGAAAATATATCCGCATACAGCTCCACCACCATGGAGATGCATGGTGTCCCATTCGTACTCGCCCGTGTCATAGAACTCGGTTGCGAACACTTCAAAGCTGGTTGTAGCTGTGGAGTCACCGCTTGCAGCATTGATAGTTACAGTCGTTCTGCCGACACCGGTTGGAACCAATGTGAGAACTTCCTGTCCTATCCCGATTGCCTGGCTAATTTCGCTCGTAGCGGCACTGAAACTACCTTCTAAAATACCTGCTGAATCTGACCAGTCGATGGTGTCAGCAGGAGAGTTGAGGTAAACAGTTATGACCAGAGGCTCCCAGCCCCAATTCACACCTGCATCCTCGGAGATAGCTCTGATGTAACGAGCTTCTTGATCTTCTATTGGTTCAATTATGAGATTTCCATTTACGGATGCCAGAGGGGTCGCAATAGCAGTTATCGTTGGCAATAATATAGAAACTGTTAACAACAGTACAAAGATAAGTTTTATGCTTCTTCTCATATGCATGTAACCTCCAATTATATATAAATAGAAAACAGGATAAAGAAGTGAGTTCCTGATAAGGAACTCACTTCGGCTTGATTAATCTTCCGGGATAATAGGCACGCCAGATACGTTGGCTTGGCGATTAATGTTTAGCGGGGTGTCACCTTCAACAACACCATGATAGAATGTTGAGTCTGCACGCACTTCAAACCTGCCGTTGTTAACAATTGTTCCATTGTTTTCAAGGGTAGAACGCGTCACATTTTCAAAGTGACCATTGTTTTCAAGGGTACCGGTTTCTGCAATAGTTACCGTACCGCCTGTACCTGAACCTTGATTGTTTATTCTGCCGCCCTCAAGTATTACCACTGTGCCTCTAATTATAAGCTCGGCATTGCGCTCTATATTTAGGGTGGTGGCTACGAATAATGTTGTATTTTCAGGTACTATAAACTCACTGTGTTGTTCAAATATACCTAAATTACGTGGAGTTGCAAGGGTAACATATCGAACCTGTGCCAAATAGTCATCTCTCAATCTATTGGGATTGGATCCTGTGAACACAAGTTCTCTATAGCGTGTGTATATTTCTTCACAACGCTCACAGACTTTGAATTCTATTTCTGAATCGTCAGGATCTACTTGGAATTCGCTCCAGTCATGACCAAGTGCAGGTATTCTGTCAACGACAACTACATCGCCGCAAGTTTCACAAGTCTTCGTTGTATAACCTTCGTCAGTGCATGTCGGTGGTGTTACCACTACAGTAAAGTCACATTCTACGAATGTCAATGAGTTCAAGCGAGCAATTACACTGCTTCCATCTGCGCCGAGTTGGATAACAACATCATTAACACCTGTGAAAGAGCCTGTCAATGGAACTTCGCGATCACCTTGATCTGGACTTACTTCAACAACTGCATTTGGAGCTGTCGCAAGTTCGCCATCGATATAAACTCTTATTGGGAGTTCTCCGGTAGTTACATCGCCAGCTTGGAGTCCAGGATAAGCTCCGCCTGTGTTAAGTACGAGAGTATCCATGCCGGATCCGAAGTTAATTCTATTGAATGTGAATCTTGCAAAAGTATTGTTTGTAAATCCGTGCATAAGAGCCATTCCCGGTTCCAGAACTGTATCAAAGTCTTGTGTCGGGATACGCATTGTTTCAACGCGCGGATCTGTAAGGTTTACATTGTTGTTATTAACTGCTGCGCCTTCAAGTTCGTTGTAGTTGAAGAATGGGATTATAGTTGTTGCATCGATGCTAGCATCAGGTGCTACTCTGGCGCGTCCAACAAATGTTGTCATTGACGCGAAAGGTACCACTACTGCGCCGCCGTTGATCCAAGCTTCAACCTCACCGTGGAGAACCATGTTGTTTCCGTGTGGTGTGCCGATGTGACTTGGAACATCTTGTGAATGAGTAGGAACACGTGCGCCTCTTGCATCGTCACGGTTTCTTACGCCATCAGTCCAGCCGCGTACAAAACTTTCGCGGTATAGACCTGTCGCATTTGTAATTGTGTTGTTAGCACCGGCACTTGATAGAAGTGTGCCATGGGGTACATCAAGAACGCTTGTGCAAAGTACGTCTTCGATAGTTTCCCAACGTTCCATGCTCTCGACAATGTATCCCGGGAAGTTGATGTCAATAGTCTGATCCAGACGTGTACCGTTGATAACGATAACTGAGAAGTCATAGTAGCCATCTTCGTCAGCTTCTGGACTTCTATAAGCTGATGTCATTAGATTGAGGTTGTTGGGGAATGCTGCACCTTCGTTAACGACATCTTGATTGACGTTCACGCGATACCAGCCGGGTCTTACAAACTTACTGAAGTGACCCAATGCCCAAAATACTTTGTGTACTCTGTAGTCAAAGGTTTGTTCTGTGTAGAAACCGCCTTCTGGACCTGCATGTTGATATGCAAGAATCTCATCAGGACGTGCTCCTATGCCACGGTGGTTTGCTGTTGCGCCTTCAAGACCACCTAGTGATATTGATGGAGCAGCCGGACCTGCAGATTGTCCTCTAGCATCATTTGTGATGTAGATGAGATTTTCAAGACTTCTGTCACCTGGATGTATAGCCATCGGCCAGTCTTGTTCTGGCTTCTTAAAGCCTACTGCCCACCATTGACCTGTTCCGCTAATTTCCATGATAGATAGTTGTCTGTTCCAGTACTGCGCCCATGCTATGGCACTACCCATGTCACTTCTGGATGCCGTGCCGTTTTGGTTTCTGAGTGCATTTCTCTGGAAATCAAATATGTTAGTAGCATTTTGTCCACTCATTGTGGAAATTTCACTCATAATCATGCCACGATTATTCATTTGTGCACGCACTTTCCATTCTCTGAGTGCTGCTGTGTCGGCATTAGAGCCACCGATTGATTGCCAACTGTATGTGTGGAACACATAGTCATCTATGAACTGCTCTGCACTATTGCCCCAGAATCTTTGATAGATTGGTGGGCTGGAACCATAACTTTGGCTGTCGCCCATTTGGAAACGTACACCTTCTACTGTGCCATCAGGCAACACATTGCGTAATCCACGCTCCGCAAGTACTGGACCCAGTACATCGCGTGCAAATGGCATATAGCTTGGAGATGTTGACTGCCAAGTTGGAAGTGGCGCAGGTGCTGGTCCTATTGTTCCTTGTGGATAACGGATACCAAAATCAACTGCTCCCGGTGGTCTAGCAACTGTATTAGTTACCCAGCCACTCTTTGAGTAAACATGGTTGGCTTGTTCTGGCTCGTTGGACAGAGAAAGTCCCCAGATTGGCACTCCATATATAGTTTCCCAACCTTGGATGTAGTCAGCGAGGAAGTGAGCATAGTCTCTAAGTGCCCATTCGGCGTTGACAATATGACCGCCGTTAACACGACCGGTACTTTTCAGCCATGCCGGACCACTCCAGCCAGCTGCCATGATTTTCATTTCTTCGCCGCGAGCCTCAGCATAGGCCATGGCAATCCTTGATGCCCAAACCTGACCGCGATCTACAGGAGAGCGACCATTACGAGCAACGATATCTTGATTTCCTGGAGCTTCCGGCCAATCAAATCTATCAAATGCTGCGTTTCCATATGGTCCACCTTCACGAACCATCCAACCTGGGAATGGACGACCATCCATGTAGGTGACATCAGTATCGATGATTCCAATGAAGTCATCAAGACGATGTACAGTACCAGGTACTGTTAATCTTGGGCGTCCGAGAGGATAATTAATTGTTGGAATATGTGTTCTATCCCATGGGTCTGGGTGAACATCCGGATGCCAGTTTACTGCTGCAGTATCGCGAGCATCCATCCACCAGCGATAGCTGACGTCATCTAGAAGAGGTGCGTTGCGAGGAAGATTCAGACCGTAGAAATGATCTGGATCATCGGGAGCAAAAGGTCTAAAGCTGAATGCTGCTGTATCGAACCAGCGACCCCAACTTTGACCGCCGCCGCCGCCTGCCATTTGTCCAGGACCTGCGTTTGGTGGTTGACGCCATAGGTAGTTCCATAATTCAGCTTTGTCACTGATTTGGTTACGCCAGATTGACAGACCAATACCTTTAGCAGCAGGATCAACCGGCTCACCGGCTCTGCTGTGACCTTCAGGATATACACCTGTATGATGACCGAATACCAAATCAAGGATTTCTTCCTGTAAATCAGGGCGATCTGCAAAACCATTCAAAAGATGATCGATTTGCCTGAATGCACCGGAAAGAACAAAGCCGTCAATCTGTTGACGTGTTTGATCAAGGAAAATTTGCAGTTCCTGACCTTCGGAGACAGGTGGCACGATTTCCGGTAACGGACCTACTCGCGCCAATGTCGCTGTATCAATAACAAATGACGCAGTTGGTGCGCCAGAGTCTACAAATAGAACGATAGCATGAGCTGTGGATGGGAATGTAGCCCTTCCAACAAGCTGTACCCAGCCATCGTCAGTGACAGTTTGAGTGCTACCTGCAAATATAGTACTTGTGTATCCAATTTGGAAACCGAGTCTCATGTTTTGTGATCCGGCAACAGACTGCACCCACATTGAGAATTCATACTCAACATTAGGAATGATGATATCTGTCAAATTGACCTGTGCTCCGTGGAGTACCGAATTACGGTTAGAGACCAATAGTGATTGATCCCCAGGGGTCTGACTGATATTTTCGTTGGTAAATGTTACACCAGCGCCACGTGGTTCAAATCCGTCGTGGGCTGCGTAAAAACTCGCGGCAAAAACAACTTCATGGATAACAGATGAATCAAGAGGCTCGTTTTGAATATCCAGGTAAGCTGCTGCACCCGGCACAATAACGGAAATCATCATTGCTACCGCAAGTAGTACCACGAGTATTTTTCTTGCTTTATTTCGCATAATCATAGTCTCTCCTAATAAATATTTTCAACTGCTTTACCGTCAATATATGTTCGTACAAAAATGATGTATGCAGTTGTATGCCACATTTCTTATGAAGTTGTGGTTCTTCATTTTCAGCCAGTTGTTCATATGCAATGTGGTTAAGCGACCACTTTTATTAGCATTCAATCCCCCCTTTCCTGGAAGCTTATGACAAAAGTAGAGTTATCAGATTTGTGTCGAATGTTTTCGTCCGTTTTAAGGGCAAATACCCACTTGTATTTAACCAAAGAATGCGTGAAATGAGTGAAAACAGACGGTACAAAAATGATGCCAGGACTTTTGACACCAAGCTACTTATAACTGCACTACAATGTTTGTTATTAGTTTGGTTGTCCTGCTCATACAAAATAGAGCAGAAAACAACTCAAATCGCATAATATATCGCTAAAAACATGAACAAATAAAGTAGCGTGCTCGTGCACAATGAGTAAAGTCAATATACAATAATACATTTCACGTGTCAAGATATTTATATGCTCTATTTACATAATTATGCATGTTTCACAATGCCTTATGTGTAAATATACAAAACGAACACGGTAGAATGATTACTGTATGTTATTAGGGGTAAAGCTGCCGAAAAAGCCACAACAGTTGTCAGCGAAAATAATGACTACAGTGTGGCTAGTGGTATGCGTGGTCTTGAGCAGAAGACTAGTACTGTCAATAGTATTAATCGACTTGCCGAAAATATTCGATAGTACGACCAATTCCCTCGCACAATGAAATTTTAGGTTGCCAATCCAACAATGTTTTAGCAAGCGTGATGTCCGGTCGGCGGCGGGAAGGTTCATCTACCACCGCTTCACCGTATTGCATGCTCACCTGTAAACCTAGTTGTTCAGCAACCTCGTGTGCCAATTGCAAAACCGTTATTTCTTGCGGATTGCCTAAATTAATCGGTCCTGCCTCATCGCTTTCCATCATGAGGCGGATACCATCAACTAAATCATCTACAAAGCAGAATGAGCGTGTCTGTTTACCGTTGCCATGTACAACAATATGGCAATCATCTAACATTTTCGTAATAAATTCGCTGACCACACGACCATCCCTGCTGTCCATATATGGTCCATACGTATTAAAAATACGAACAACTTTGGTGTCTGTACCATAGCGCCGACGATAGTCGCTGCACAGCGTTTCAGCGCAGCGTTTACTTTCGTCATAGCACGCACGTGGTCCATTAGGGTTTACATTACCATGGTATGACTCTCTTTGAGGGTGTTCGACCGGATCGCCGTAAATTTCGCTTGTCGAAGACAGTAATAGCTTAGCCTGATATTGTTTAGCGCATTCAAGCGCATTTAATGTGCCAAATACAATTGTTTTTGAAGTGTAAATAGGATCTTTCTGGTAATGTACTGGGGAAGCCGGTGCAGCCAAGTGATAGATTTCATCAGTAGGGATATCAAAAGGCTGTGTCACATCATGCAACACAAATTCGAAACAAGGATGTCCGTGCAATGAAACAATTGAAGCTTCATAACTGGTGTAAAAATTGTCTAGGCAAATCACACGATACCCTTCCGCAAGCAGTCTGCGGCAAAGGTTCGCACCGATAAGTCCTGCTCCACCTGTTACAAGTGCTGTTTTTTGCAATAAATCCATTCGGACTTTCTCCATTTCTTCAAACTAATTTGCATTCTCCATGATAGTGCCTGATTCCCACAGACTATATTTCTAGCGCCAAACTGACACACTACCTCTTTAAATTATTATCAAAACAGTTGTTGCCAATATCAGTAGTATGACTATGAGTAGCGACCACATATTGATGGTGCTATTGCGCTGAATGTCCTCCATTTGTCCATCAAAATGGACAAGTTGGAGAAACCAAAATTGAGGTTTTTTCTTACGGAGGCAGCGGTAAAGATACCCCGCTTCATTGGTAAGCATCATTAGTTGCACAGCAACCTGTTGAGCAAAATTAGTACGTTTATTGGTCGCAAATTTATTGATCAATATGGACGTTAGCGATATATCCAGCAACAGCCAAAGAGGGAATGCCACCAACAGCCACCAACTACTAAAAATTGCACAAACCGATAGTAGGATAAGCATAGCAACGTAAATCAAAAGACGTCTGGGTACAGTTGCCATACTATTATCCGCGTGCCGTTCCGTTAAATAACAGTCAGCGTTGCCGTAGTGCCACAAACGCCGGAACATATCCTTTACCGGTATCCATGTTGATTTGCTGTGATAAACAAGCCCTTCTTTGCTACAGGCAATACACCAACCTTGTTTAGTCATACGCAGACATAAGTCTACATCTTCTCCACCGGGTTTATTTGGAAAGCTCTCATCAAAACCACCCAATTCTGTGAAAAGCCCTTTGCGAATGGAAAAATTTGCAGTAGGTGCCCACGGAACTTCGTCCAACAAGGCTGGAAGTCCGAATGAAGTTACAAAAGGTGATTTCTCAACCGCCTTCCAGAACCAAGTGTCCGTGCCTACAAACTCCAGTGGTCCTGCTACACCGCCTACCTCAGAATTTGCATAGGGCTTCACATGTTCGTTAAGTAGTTGTGATGTGGCGATACAGTCTGAGTCCAAAAAAAGCAGCAGTTCATACTGCGCTTCGCGTGCCCCTAAATTGCGCTTGCCTGAAACGGATGGTCCGAAATTAATCGTGTGAGTGTCATACTTTTCACAATGAGCACGAATACGTTCGGCATCCTGCGGTTTGCTGTCATCAATTACAAGCACTTCACTTGAACCATCATAGGTATTCCGCGCAATTTGTATACTTTCCAGTAGCTCGCCCAGCAGCTTAACGCGACCTTTGCTGGCGATTACAATGCTGATTCCAGGTTGTTCAGTCATATAGATGCACCTTCTCTTTCTACCCCCAAATCAAATTCATAAACCATGTAAGAATACGTTGATTATCAGTAATCATCTGTCCCTCAACAAGCATTCCTACCTGGATTTCCGCTAAATATCCTCTGTGATCAGCCACAGGCTCGTTCGCAATATGAGCCTCAACTAAAAAGTACATTTCGCCAGTAAATTGATTAAGTCTGGCATCTGCACCGATACTGTGCACAACACCAGATACACGTCCATAGTCCCGGTACGGTAGTGCCAGTACGTTGAAATTGATAGATTGTCCAACATATACACTTGCAATATCTCTATTCGATATCGCAAGTTCTATGCGCAAAACATCTTGACTTTCGGGAATAATTGTTGCAATTTCGCTGCCACTTGGGACAAACTCGCCGGGAGTTACACTTTGCAATAAATTCAAATATCCATCTATAGGCGCGGTAACGATAAAATCAAGCTCACTCATTTCAAGTTCTTCTATTGTACGACTTAATTCTCGTTCTATATTGGCACGCCTACTTTCTTGTGTGGTGATTTGTGAATCTATCTCTGTTATAAGCTGTAATTGGGTTTGACTGAATAAAATATCCCAACTTTCATTATTTTGTGTATTATATGCTTGAGCCGCATTTTGAGTGCGCCTTCTTGAAATATTAAGCTCTGCTAATTCCTGATGAATACTCGTTATGCGCTGCTCCGAAGTCAGAATCTCTGTGCTCACCAGATGTTCAAGGCTCTGCTTTGCACTATTCCACGCTGTCCGCGCTGCTATTAGTTCTGCTTCATCGACTTCCTCTATATAATAATCTTCCCGAGTTGCATTATAATTTTCCAGAGCTATATTGTAGTCACGATATGCTTCATTAATACGAGTTATCGCTTCATTACGTCTGCGCTCAAACTCTAAAAATCTGAGATGAAAATAATGTGAGCCATATATAAATAAATTTGTTTGCGTTCGGACTGACTCAATATAGCGTTCTAAATTCGTAATCTCGCTTTCTCGTTGCCGTATAGCCAAGTTTATGCTCTCAAGAGACAAATTTGTGTCAACCCTTTGATTGGCAGTCTGTGCGAATTGTTCCGTCATTTGACTCTGCATACCTTGAATTTCTGTTAAATATCGCTCAACCAAGGTATAATACAGGTTTTCTGTGTGGGCAAATAAGTTTTCTTCAAGCACAATACTCTCTCTGTATCGTCGCAAATTTTCCAAATCAACTTCAATATCTGCAAGAACGGACTCATAGTTAATGATAATAAAATCAAAATCTCCCATCTCCAGCGTGAATAAAACATCTCCAGCATTCACGTGCTCACCGTTCTCGAAATAAACGGCATTTATTATTCCACTATTCGGGTTAATTACAGTTGAAACTTGCTCAGTAGGACGAACAATTCCCTGTGTGCTAACATAAATATCAATTCTTCCAAAGTATGCCCAAATGAAAGCCACCGTTATTAGCGTTATCAGAATATATGAAAACATCATAAAAAACTTAGGCGGTTTTGCTTCCAGTAGTTCCCTGGAATCTGTCAAGTCTTCGAAATCAACAATTTCTGTTCTCATCCTGTAACTCCATCCAAATCGGGAATTTGCTCTCGCCACAACTCATAATACCGCCCTTTTGCATCCATGAGTTCCATATGGCTACCAGCTTCTTCTATTTTTCCTTCGTCCATCAGATATATTTTGTCACAACGCATTATCGTACTTAATCTATGCGCAATGATAATTGTGGTTATTCCGGAAGTCTGCTCATCAATCATACGACTAATTGCCTTTTCAGTTATACTGTCAAGATTGCTTGTCGCCTCATCCATTATTAAGATATCCGGTTTCTTGAGTAATGCCCGAGTTATTGCAAGACGTTGCTTTTGTCCACCGGACAAATTTGCACCATTTTCTTCAAGTTGTGTTTCATAGCGAAGAGGAAAATCACTGATAAAGTCATGTGCTTGTGTCATCGAAGCGACACGAACAACTTCTTCCATATCAGGATAATCCATACCAAGAGTCAAGTTTTCATAAATTGTACCGGAGAATAGAAACACATCTTGCGAAATATACGCTATTTTTTCTCTAAGAGCTTCAATATTCAAATCTTCAATACTAAATTCACCTATGGAAATATCTCCCTTTTCCCACGGATAAAAGTTTAATAATAGTTTTGCAAGTGTTGTCTTGCCGGAGCCACTTTCTCCTACAAGCGCAATTTTTTCTCCTGACGCAATACTCAAGCTGATATCCTGAAGTACCAGGCGTCGCGTACTATAGCGAAAATCTATATTTTCAAATTTAATTGGCTTCAGCAATGACTTGAGCGCAATTTTTTTATTTTCCTTTTCTGTTTTTTCTAACTCTAAATCCAATATTTCGCCGAGCCTGTTTGATGCAACAATTGCTGTTTGCATTTTCGGTTGCAAGTCAATCAAGTTTCTTACTGGATCAAGAAAATAAACAAGTAGTGCATTAAATGTCAACAACCCACCAATTGTCATATCTCCTCGCATAACGCTTAATGCGCCTACCCACAATATCACCACGCCACCAACAGCAGCTACGAGACCACTCATTGAGCCGGACATATTTTGAAGCCAACCAAATTTAAATACAGCACGAAGGAATCTTACAAACCTTTTCTCTGTTTCAATCTTAGTCGAACGCTCTGAGTTGAAGGCTTTGACAGTTTCAATGCCGTTTAATGATTCAACCAAATATGACATCAACTGTGCGTTTTCCTCCATATACTTTTCATTTATATCACGCAATGGTTTATTGAATGAAAACACTATAATGCCATAAAGAAAAACGATAGCAACTGCAACAACAAACATTTGGGGACTTTGCATATATAGGATAATTCCACCAACGGCTGCCATAATTGTATCAATCATGATTGTAAGCGAAGCACCGGTTATTGCTTCACGTATTTTTGAAGCATCCATAAAGCGAGTTATAATTTCTCCAACTCGTCTTGTACCAAAAAAGCTCATTGGCAGTTCCAAAACATGATGATAGTAGCCAAGTATCAAGTTTACATCTAGTTTTTGACTCATATGCAAGAGCATGTGATTGCGGAACGCACTTAGCATATGCTGAAAAACATATAGTGCAATAACTCCAATAGAAACCACCGTCAAGCTGCGTTCGAGCATGTTTGGCAATATATCATCCATCATTATCCTGAAATAAAATGCAGCTCCAATGCCGAGCACTGTAAAAAGTAATGATACAAAGAAAACATTAATTAAGAGACCACGCTGTGGAATTATCAGTTTAAAAAATTGAGCGTAGATACCCTTAGTATGATCGCCCTTTTCAAATTCATGAGTCGGAACAAGCAAAACCAGCACACCAGTCCACTCACTCATGAATTCATCAATAGTGACTTTTTTCAGGCCCTTTGCCGGGTCTGCGATTATTATTTGTTTTTTTGTAATTTTATGGATTACAACGTAATGAGACATGGAGCCGTCAACCAGTGTATGTGCAATGGCAGGCAATGAGAACGGCGATGACAACACTTCACGTTTGGACTGTATGTTGCCGTCACCCTCACCGACAGATGGCTTTACACCTTTTGCATTAAAGCCTAACAACTCCGCCGCTTTTATCATGCCATAAATATTTGTTCCCTGCTTGTCAGTTCCGGCAATTTCTCGTATTCGTGTTACCGGAATCTTCAGTCCATAGTGCTGTGCGATTGTTGCAAGACACGCGACTCCACAATCAGTTGCGTCATACTGACGCACACATTTATAACGATTTACTCTCATAAAATTTTATCTAGTACTGTTTCAAACATTTTGATCTCATCATCTTTCAGTTGACATAATTTACTCAGAATGCTCTCGAACATGTTTTCCTTTCGTCTCACATTGTATTTTATTACGCAGTTTCGCAATAAGAATGCGGACTCTTTTGTATCTCGTACAAATTCACAAAGTTCTGATACGTCTGTCATATAATTTTCCCTTACCATATATCGGACTCTTTCTTCCATTAGTAGCAAGTGTTCATAAATCATATGAAATGCTCTTACATCCAGTGGCATACCATAAGCGGCGCAGCAAATTATTTGCTTTTTTAGATTTTCGAAGATTTTAACCCCGAATATCATATCTTGTTCTTTACGCATGTAGTATGATTTTTGTGAGCTTAAAAAAGCATTCATATCATGCTTTATCTTCTCTATGTCCAAAGAATAATTGACATCAGGACGCACAATAAGTGTACCAAAATGTTTGGCGTATTCATTATTGGTTTTCAAACGCATAAACGCTTTATCTATGTCACCGGACGGACAGGAAGAAAAAGCAAACTTGCCATCCGCAAAATTATCAGCAACGAACATGAGGTCATTATCTTGATCATACCCATATACTAAGATTTCATGTTCGAAATGCTTTTTTCCATGGTATAATTTATCTGCAGATATATAATACTTATCAACAAAAAGGTAAACATACTCACCAGCATCAATTGCACTTTTTATCATATCGATTAACGTTTTTTCGTCATTCATGATTTTATCCCGTGGTGATGTATGAAAAACAATACCTGGGCAATCCTTGAGTACGAATCTATGACCTTCAAATGTGTATGTTCCCCAAAGTTTATTGTAAACCAATTGTATGAAATTACTGTATATCCATGAATCCAGCTGCTTCGGTAGTATCGAAAAGAGAGTTCCATACGCTGTATAGCAGCTGATTAAAGGTTGTTTTACATCTAATATTTTCTTCAATTCCGCGTACTCTCCTTTGACTCCTTATGCTTCGCGCTCTTCATTGCTTTTAAAAGTTTAAGGACAGTTTCGCAATACTCCACCGTATGCATTTTTATATCACATAATAATTTCGTCCAAGCCTCTTCCTCAATTGACTTGTTTCTTCTCATGGCAAGAATCAACTTATTTTTAAGCAAATCTACGCAGTTCCTGATTCCAATGACTTTTTCCAGTAAAATTTCCGGATAAAAAACATTGCATGAATCAGCCGTCAACATTTCCTCATAGTATAGGCAGAGAAATTTCAGCTCCAAATCTAAGAAGAAAAACGATTCAATCGCATTACCGTAACTATCATGTCCAGGAACTTTTATCCATTCCGGGGTAGTTGCGCGTGCTCTTTCAAGAAGTGATATGATGCCGTTATCGCTTAACATACTTTTTGCCGATTGATATAAATTCGCCATCACGTGCTGTGAAATATTAAGATTTCGTGAAAATCTATTCAAATAAAGTCGTTGGTATGTAGCAGAAATTGGATAACCATTGAATACACTTACTTGATCTTTCTCATTAGCTGATGTCCGTGCTATCGTGAGTTCGTCTTTTGTAATTTCACCGTAGTAATAGCTCGGATGAGCCCAATCAACAATCAAGTATGCATCATCACACTTTTCTAACAACACAATTACATGCGCACCATGCCTGTTATGAAAGAATATATTTCGCTCATAAGGCATATAATATATGTCTACATGTACAAGCACAGGCAAGCGTTTTTCCAAATGTGCATCAATAATGTCCCAATCTAAACTGCTTTTCAAATCGCCTAATATCGGAATATTCGCTGCATCTATCATAGAACGGGAAAAGTTGGTGGTAAACTCTCCTGTGTTAGTAAAATCCACGTCATCCACAAACAATCCGGCTCTCATCCAGAGTAATGGAGATTTAATGCCATATCCTTGCAAAGCTACTCTCAACGAGTTGCGCCCACACAAATACTCGTAGACACTAACATCTCTACTATCATCAACCTGTTCAATCTTGAATATAGGGTTATGGTATTCCTTTTCCAGTAGCTTTGCTAAGTTTTCGTGATTAATTTCCCCACCAGGCTTCCATTTCTTTCTCGGAATATATATGGATGCCTTTCCAATGCAGATATTTTCTAAGTCCGGCTCAATATACTTTAATGTAACTAACTTATTGATTGTAGAATGTGCATATTGTACCAATCCATCACCAAACTCAATGCTCCCTGATGTTATGCATTCGTGCATATCGTTGCTAAGTACGTAATGCCCACTGTTGACTAAATTGATGTAAAAAGTGAACTCCCCAATTTGCTGAATATGGACATAATCACAAATTCTGTAGGGAATTGTATTAACTTGCTTTGCTTCTACCAACAACGTCCACTCACCTCTAAAACAAGCATTTATACTTTACGTCAAGCTCAACATTTTTGCCAAATATGAAAGATATTCCGGATTTATCTCTTGCAGCTTTATTAACAAATCAACAGTATGTTCAATGAAGAATCTATTCATTGAACATTTTATTGGGTCTGGCTCATGAATATTTCCATTTACGATATAGCTGTTGTAATAACAGTCACCACCACAAATATTCCGTGCCCAACATTTACTACACTGCAACCTATTTTGAACATGTGCATTTTCAAACATATTTATAACGGCAAGGTCATTAAGTTCAGGATTATCGATATGACTCATTGTGTAATCGCTTAGCCCACAAAAGCTGTCGCATGGATAAATTTCACCGCTCGCAGCAATAGCAATTTTATTCTTTCCAGCAAAACATCTAAAATAGACCGGAGTACGTAATAATAATCTTCCCAGAAACTTACCAAAAGAATCATTATCATTGGCAATCATTTTCAAGCGGCTCAAATCACCGTCTTTGGCATGGTTAATAATATGATTGAATAAAATTTTATATTGGGCCTTTAATTCTGGTAAATCAGCCTTGGTAAACGCCAAATGGTGCTCCTGTGTTTCTCTAATCAGTTGCATTTGCATACGCTTAAAATCCAGACTGATGCACGTTTCCATGACGTCAACTAAACTTCCGGTTTCACGAGTTATTACTGCCATAGCCCAAGCATCTTTCAGTTTTGAAGAAATTTCCGGCATAGAGTGCAATAATGTAATGCCGTTTACGACATCTTGGTATGTATCGCCGCCGTCCTTATATACCCTGTGATGATTGTGAACTTCTTCCGGTCCATCGACGCTAATACCCATAAACACATCATGTTTGTCAAGACTTCGTATTATTTCTTCAGTAAATAATGTTCCATTGGTAACTACTAGAACTGTCGTCTTTTTGTTCAGTTGATTATCTAAATCACGAATCTTCGCCAAGAAATACTCAAGAATCGGAAAGTCCAGAAGTGGCTCGCCACCACTCACAAAATCAAATTTGTAACTTTGATATTTAGCATATTTTTCTTTGTATATGTGGGTCAGCATTTTGTCTATCTTAGACTCGTCATAAGCCATTTTATAATGCGATGTTCCCTCGCCACCTTTGGCATAACAATATTTGCAAGCAAAGTTACAGTCTTGTACAGGTGCAAATGAGATATTCAATATGTCAGACTCATAATTAGGAACCAGACTATCAGGATATTTCGAGATGAAATATCCACTTTTTATAAGTGCGTCCATTATTTGTGCGCAGTCAAGTGTGGTTTCATCTAGTGATTTGTCTGACATGACAACCTCAAGAGCTTGCTCTGTCTCATCGTCTAACAGACAAAAAAACAGGTTGCGAAAATCAAGAGCATATCGGTTCTCGTCAACATTAAAAATGTGAGTTATATTGTTCATAATCTTCTAAACCAATTTCCCTCAATACATACTTTCGATAATCTCAACAAGTTCACCGATTTTTGTTTTTCCTTTGGACAAACATTCATCTGCAAACTCAAAGCCTAGACGGCTTTCCACATCAATCAATAAGTCAACAAAATCCAACGATGATATCGATAATACAGTTTGTTCAATGTCCTCTAGCATGGAAGAGTCACCATATATTGATTTACACAGGGAATCATTCTCATAAATTGAATCCCGAAATGCATCTATTATGAATTGTTTGTCCATAAGATACTTCACCTGCACTCACTTAACACTTGGTTCTCGGCATCTACATGGACGACTACGGGCTTGTGGTCTTTAGCATTTTTCTTATCTATAGTCTCATATGCCATTATAATTAATAAATCGCCCACACAACATAGACGTGCAGTTGCTCCGTTTAGACATATCACACCCGGCTCCTCTGTGACTATTACGTATGTATCAAAGCGGTTTCCACTATTAACATTTGCAACCGTCACTTTTTGATATTCAAAAATTCCGGCTTTGTCTGTCATTTCCTTGGAGATAGTTATCGAACCCACATAATTCAAGTCAGCTTCTGTAACAGTTGCTCTATGGATTTTTGACATTAACACTTCTATCATGCTGTTTGCTCCTTGTCTTTGGTTAACTCTGTAATAGAGTTTATGAGCTCGTCTAACGATGAAAATGTACCCACTCTCAACTCTTCGTCACAGAACTTTATGTCCAAAGCTTCTTCCAACTCCACAAGCAGTGTAATATATTCAAGAGAGTTCAAGTTAGTAAAATAAATATCTTCCTGCACATTGCTTCCGGCAATCTCATGTATGACTTTCTTAATCGCCTCATGCACGATGTCATGATTCTTGTCTTGATTTGAAGAATCATGCTCCTGTGGGCTTAATTTACTGGCATCTCTAATTTTCTTCCCATTATTGTTGTATGCAATACTGTCTATCTCTTCTATAACACTTGGTAACATGTACGAAGGTAACCTTGCAGCCAAATGCGCTCTTATATCATCTTCACTTATATTTCTTTCTACATCTGAAACATATCGTAATACTATATGTTCACCTGTCGGTGTTTCGATTTTGAATGCTAGAGCATCAAATACTCCCTCAAGTGATAAGCAACATGCTTCCAAGGCTTCTGGTTCTATCCTATATCCGTTAATTTTAACTTGATTATCTTTTCTGCCGTGACAAATAAGAGCACCGTCATCGCATTGTGAAACTATATCTCCGGTAAAAAATGTTATATTTGAATCGCTATCCCCTGTTGATTTAAACGCCTGTTTTGTTTGCTCTTCATCCCAAAGGTATTTCGCTGCCAGGCACACCCCAGCAATACACAGCTCTCCACTTTCACCATCAGCTACCACATTGCCGTTTTCATCTACTATTGAATAATCAATAACGTTGATTGGATAACCGATTGGAACAATAGGACACTTATTGCAATCAAAGCCTTTTGGTATGACAAAATGAAATGTATCATCTGATGTTTCCGTTTGCCCATATGCGTTTATTAGCGTTATATCGTATTCATTGTAAAACTGCCTGACTATGTCTGAATGCAATAATTCTCCCGTAAGAACTATTGAGGTTAAGTTTTTTAACGCTAACTTTCTAGCACCTACGTTCGCCAGTAGGAACGCCCTTAGAACTGACGGCACAACACACAAGACTGTGCATCTGTTTTCGTCCGCTTTTTTGAAAATCTCGTATGGGTTATGTTTTTCCGATTCATTTAGTACAACAAGCGTACCTCCGACAAATAGTGTTGCAAAAATCTGCCATATTGACGCAACAAATGACGAGTTCATCGAAATGCATACCCTACTATCGCTGTTCATTTTCAGTAACTCGATTTTTGCGTCTACCTGATTTAAGATAGCTTTTTGATTTAATAGAACTGCTTTAGGAGTTCCGGTAGAACCCGATGTCATAATGCAGTGACTGTGATCATTGCATCGCTCTAATACATAATCACATAATTCGGTTTTCGATGTTCGCAAGTATTCACTATCTTTCGGGACAAATATAACCGGAATATCTATGAGATGTTCTACCTCAATATCATCTGTTATAATGCATGCTGTATCGTCTATGCGATTAAGCACATAGTAGGCAATTGGTGTATTTTTGTTAAGTGGTACACATATAGCACCGTATAGAAGTGCTGCTAGATGAGCTATCAATCCCTCAAGAGGTGAACTAACATAGATGAAGATATATCTATATAGGTCTTCGGATTTATTCGACACATTTATATTTTGCAAAAACTGCATAATCCATACTACTAAGTGAGAGTAGGTCAAATCTTCACCATTGTAAACTATGGCAATTTGCGATGGATTATTTTTTAACGATAACCATATGCGCTCATTTAGATGCACAGCCTTAGTACACCTCCTAGTATCCAAATATGACATAAGCGAACCTCATTTATAGCGCAAAGCTTCGAATATATAGTACCTCAATCAAACCAAAATGACGAGAAATCTCTGCGTACACCCATATCATCATTTTCGACGTTATGTTGGCGTTGCGCTATACGCACTTCTTTCAAGGCTAAATAATATTCATTCCTTATTTCCGCAGCAGTTAAGTGCTGCGCGTTAAAAACCGGACAAGACACATTGTAATTATCTAAATCAAAATCAATTATTTCCACCCCAAATTTTTCTGGTGTTCTCCACATTGGCGTGCCAGGGAAAGGAGTAGAAACAGACAATGTAACTCTAGCCCCAAGAGAAATAAGTTCATGTGCCATACGTACTGTATCTTGGATAGTTTCTCTACTATCAGAGGGTTGTCCAACGATCAGGTTTGTAACTGGAGTTATGTTTAATTCCCTGCACCATCGAAACGCTTTGCGAATCTGCTCTAAGGTTATGCCCTTGTGAACACTATCAAGTATTGCTTGGCTTCCTGATTCTACACCAAATTGTATTGTTGTAAGCCCAGCTTTTTTCATTTTACTTAAAAGATTATATGATAGTGTATCTACCCTTGATTCACAATACCAAGTCATTTGTAGATTTCTTGATATTAGTTCGTCCAAAAAAGATTCAAGTCGTGCCATGCTTATTGTCAAGGTATCATCAACAATAATAACATTATCAAACCCCAACGACTTTAAGTACTCAAACTCTGCTACAATGTTCTGTGCTGAGCGCATACGGTATCTTCCACCAGAAAGGACACTTGCAGCACAAAAAATACAATTGCCTGGACATCCTCTACTTGTGGAAATTGTCGCTGGGTGCGCATATTCATATAAGTCCTCGAAAAGACTACGGTCTGGAATTGGCAATGTATCTAAATTTTCAATGAAAGGTTCGGGTTCAGTGCATATTACCAAGCCATTTTCTTTATAAACAATTCCTTTCACAGACTCTATAGTGCCGACTCCGCGAATTATGAAATTGCAAAGATTTGTAAAGCTTATCTCACCTTCGTTTAATACAACATAATCAATAAAGTCTTCTTTCAATGCCACTTCATACTCAAACGAAGTGTGGCATCCCCCGAAAACTATAGCACAGTCAGGGTGTGCTGACTTAATAATTTTCGCCATTCGTTCAGCGGCTTGATATGTTTCGGTAGTGCAGGAAATACCTACTACTTTAGGTTTACTGTTTTTTAATACAGATAGCACTGTTTCTATATTCTTACCACGCAGAGCCATATCAATAATTCTAGTTGAATATCTTTCTTGTTCAAGGCATGTAGCCAGATAACCCAATCCTAAAGGAGGCATCACATGAGCATTTTGTACGTGCATAGCAGGACATGGTGTTGGAGAAGACACAAGAAGAACCTCTACGTTATTCCTCATAGTGCAACCTCTGGCTACGCAACATTTTATATATGGGATCCCAGTTTATAACAATAGCATTCCTTTTGTTTAGCATTCTAAGTACCATAAGCAATTCATTCAATATTGCATCTTTCTCATCAGTTACCAGTTTTGTGCATAGTTTTTCAACAATGCACCTTATCGTATTTTTGCCGTTTAGCATAAGCCAAATGTCACGACCTATCCCTTGTAATTTGAATGAACCTGTTGTTATCTCATTACCATTGTCAAAGTATATGTCCATCATACGACATGGTGTATATTGTTCAATTTCTTTGGAGTAGTTATTATTCTTCATTCATACAAATCCTTGAAATTTTAATCATTTCCAAGAGTGCATAGCAGGGCACTTGCACTCTTGGACTATTATCAGACTCTCACTTTTGTGTTAACAGCCAGTTGGCGGAGGTTCTGCCATGAGAACTGTAAATACCATAAAGTGTGCACCACCATCTACTTCAAATTGCTCATTTTCATCAAGCTCAACCAAGAGGTCATTTAGATAATTAAGTTCTATATTTTCCACAGATATCCCTCCTTTCGAGTATTATATCGTTAAAACAGCCCTGCGTGCCTTTAACTGCGGGTTAAATGAAAATTTGTTTTTCTTAATTAACAGTTCTGGTGGTTGCGGGACCGACAACGTGCCACCATATCCATATATGAACAAGTTGGAGCGCCGCTGTCTACGCCAACTCGCTCGCTTTCATCGAGTTCTACCAAATGATCATTTCAGATAGTTATACTCATATTTTCATAATGAATCCTTTTTCATACAGATTATTGTTAAAGTAGCCAATGTGTTTTTCCGCTGGCAACTCATCCTAATATAGTGGTGTCACTACAAAACCTGCAAATACTAACTGTTGAACGATATCAGTAAATTCATCGCCAGTCCTTGAGTTGATAACATGTCCAAGTCCAACTGCTACAAAAAATGTTGTCGGTTCCTCTGTTTCTTGCAGTAAGCGCATTATTTCGTGTGCATAATACGTTGAACGCCAACCTAACATATACTCTCTCATATATATTGTGTAAAGGCAGTCCTCATCAGGATTCAATTCGACTGCAAAGCTGGCTGTAATTGATGCAAAGTCATTGTTTTCATAGTAATCAGCAAGCTTATTTAATGAAGCCACCTCATCTTGAAATTGAAATTCCATAAACTCTTCCCGTGACCGAAATCGCATAATCCCTGCCATTGTAACCTCAAATGGTGGATTATAAAATATATTCGTCTGTTGCTCTAAACTTTCCAGACCAATGACCGGCAGCCCCAGTTCTATCGCAATATCGGCTATATATCCATCTACTGCCGCTTCAATTCCTACATCTAAATCCGACGAATTTATGATAATCCCCTGCTCCAAGCTAAGTATGAGAGCGATGGGACTCATTGTATTGACATGTTCATAGACAACATTCCAAGTTTTTAATACTTCAATGAAATGATTATACGCTTCATCAGTCAAATATTCTGACCACGTTAAGCTATTCGGCAAATACATCATATTTGCTACAGCCCGCCGCATAGCACCTGCACCTAGTCCGATTTCCTCAATCTCCATAGCAACAACATCGGCTCGACGCAAAGCATCCTCTACAACGTCTGCCAAGGGAAACCAATGTGGGCGACTTGCGTGAAATGTGCCAAATATGTATGCCACATTGTCGCCGTACTCAACCCGATGGAGCGCACCGGTTATACCATCGTCAACAGTTTCGCTTGTACAAGCAGCAAGTCCAATAATAAGAGTGAAGACCAAGAGTAATACTACAATTTTTTTCATTTAACTAAAATCTCCTTGCCTAATTTCACATGTATCATGTGCTAT